>JAKEEL010000185.1 GCA_022616595.1 Methylococcaceae bacterium | reverse complement strand
GATTTTATCGGATGTTCAAATGGTGGAGGCGGGGGGAATCGAACCCCCGTCCGCGAGCACTCCGCCTTCGGCTCTACATGCTTATCCCGTACTTCGATTTAACTGGCGGCTACCCGACGGGCGGGGAAGACCGACAGCGATTCCGTTTGAGATTTAGCGAATCGGCCACGGACAGGCTTCATCGCGGTCTTGTGAGCAGTGACCCCTGAACGTCTGCGAACAGACACTGAACGCACAAGCACGGCTTCAGTCAGAGGACCGGCTGGATTAAGCAGCCAGTGCGTAAGTTTCGTCGTTTGCGAATACTTTAAGTTACAGAAAGGATTTGCGAGGTCATCTGCATCCTCGGCATGCACTTCAGGTTTTGCTACCCCCGTCGAAGCCAGGTCGCCCCCGAGTATTGTCATCGTCTGACAGTATATCGATTTAAAAGTTTCAGGCAAGTTTCGGGAGAATAAAACGGCCGCGACGGTCCGGTCAACTTTGCTTGAACAGACGCTGTTTCTCGCGCTGCCAGTCGCGTTCTTTCTCGCTCGCGCGTTTGTCGTGCAGTTTCTTGCCTTTCGCGAGGCCGATTTCAATTTTCGCGAGGCCCTTTTTCCAGTACAGCGCAAGCGGAATCAATGTATAACCCCGGCGTTCGACAAAACCGATCAGCTTGCTGAGTTCCTGGCGATGCAGCAGCAGTTTGCGGCTGCGGATCGCATCCGGGTCGATATGGGTCGAAGCCGAGGTCAGCGGAGAAACGTGCATGCCGAAGAGCCAGGCTTCGCCCTTTTTTACGAGCACGTAGCTTTCGTTCAGCTGTGCCCTGCCCGCGCGCATGCTTTTGACTTCCCAGCCTTCGAGCGACAGTCCGGCTTCATAGCGGTCCTCGATAAAATACTCGTGGCTGGCCCGCTTGTTCAAGGCGATGGTCTGGCCGCTGTTTTGGGGTTTCGCTTTCTTGGTTGCCATCGGGATCGATTTCGGACTTGGGCTCCTGCCTGACTTGCCCTTAAAAGTCTGGTATTTTACTGCAAATCACATCGGACTACCGGTTTCCATCAAACTTTGGCAGCAACATGACAAAAATCCACCGCAGTGCCCTGATTCGCTTCCCGGCGCACTGGATGTTTGACCTGGTCAACGATATCGAATCCTACCCGGAGTTCCTGCCGTGGTGCGAATCTAGCAAAGTACTGGTCCGGAGGGACGGTCTGGTCGAAGCCCGCTTGGATCTCGCGGGTAGCGGTGTTCGAAAATCATTCACCACCCGGAATACTTTTAAAGATAAGGCTTCGCTGCGGATGAGCCTGATTGAAGGCCCCTTCAGTCGACTGGAAGGGATCTGGACCTTCCAGTCCCTGCGTGAGGACGCAAGCAAGATTTCTCTCGATCTCGATTTCGAGATTGCAGGAGGCCTGGTGAATATCGCCTTGGGCGCGGTTTTCAGCCAGATTTGTAATACCTTGGTCGGCGCATTCAGCCAACGGGCCAAAGATCTGTACCGATCATGAGCCTCGAACAACGCATCCGCATCGAGGTCGCCCATGCGCGTCCCGAACGACAGGTCGTATTGACGATCGATCTCAAGCCCGGCGCCACCGTAAAAACCGCGATCGAATGTTCCGGAATTCTGGAGCAATTTCCGGAGATCGATCTGGCCCGAAACAAGGTCGGAATTTTTGGCTCCGTATGCGGGTTGGACCGGATCATAACCTCGGGCGACCGGGTTGAAATCTACCGTCCGCTGCTTCAGGATCCCAAAGATGCCCGCAGACGACGAGCCGCGAAAAATGTAAGATAAAATCCCCGGGGTTTCGGGCAAGATCCGTTATTCTTCGTCGAAAATGAATAGCCCTGTGATCATCTCCCACAGGGTTTTGTCCCGTTCGAGCCTGGGTACATTGACGGTCGTGTCCTTCGGCGTATCGTCCGGAGGTTCGTTGGAAGGGCGGAAATCACCCTGCAGGCCCACCAGCCTGTCGTTCTCGAAAACCACCGAAATCCGTTTCTGCTCGCGGGCCTCCCCCCCGGGTTGCAGCGAATAGATATAGTCCCAACGGTCCTGGTGAAATACATCCACCACGAGCGGTGTTCCGAGCACATATCGAACCTGTCGTTTGTTCATGTTCGGTTCGAGCAGGTCCACCATTTCCGGGGTCACGATATTGCCCTGTTCCACATCCACCTGATAAACACACGAAATCGAAATGAAGCTTGCAATCGCAGGGATAAAAATGAGATGCTTGGACATGAATCTCGCAACAGGGTTTCTAGGCAGTCGATCAAACCCTGAATATTACCCCATCTTATCCAGCAACACACGTTTCGGAGACAGCGTTGGAAAGTCAAGATATCAGGAACGCCGGACTGAAGGTGACCCTGCCCCGGGTCAAGATCCTGGAAATCCTGGAACACCGCCAGTTTTCGGAAAGACATATGACGGCGGAAAAGGTCTACAAGACCCTGCTCGACGAGGGTGAAGAAATCGGTCTGGCTACCGTATACCGCGTGTTGACCCAGTTCGAAGCCGCAGGCTTGGTCAAGAGGCATCACTTCGAGGGAGGGAACTCGGTTTTTGAACTGAACCGCGGCGACCATCACGATCACATGGTCTGCGTCAAATGCGGCAAGGTCGCCGAATTCAAGGATGAAGTCATCGAAAAAAGGCAGGTTGAAATCAGTGAACGGCTCGGTTTTGAACTGACCGATCATTGTTTCTATCTGTATGGGTTGTGCTCGAACTGTCAGAGACCCTGACGCGTCCTTCATTCCTGCAGATTTCCACCGGCAGATTCGGATGTTTTTCATCCGGACAGGCAACTCCGATTCGCCTTTCCAAGGGACTTTATGGTTTAATCGCTCGCCATGTTCAAACCCCTCGTTTTTTATGTCGGCCTGCGCTACACGCGCGCCAAACGCCGTACCCGGTTCATTTCCTTTATCACGCTGACCTCGGTGCTCGGCATCGCGCTCGGGGTCACGGCACTGATTACCGTGCTTTCGGTCATGAACGGCTTCGAAGCCGAATTGCGCGAACGCATTCTCGGGATGACTTCACACGCGACGATCTCCGACTGGAACGGTCAGCTCGACGAGTGGCGTGCGTTCGATGAGGAATTGGCAAAAGAACCCCGCATAACCGGCTGGGCGCCCTATGTGGAAGGACAGGTCATGCTCAACGCGGGCCGGCGGGTCAGCGGCTCGATACTACGAGGGATTTTACCGGCTCTGGAGGCCAGCGTGTCGGAAGTCACCCAAAACCTGATCGCGGGTGAAATCCAATCGCTGCAGCCCGGCGAGTACGGCATCGTGCTCGGGATCGAACTCGCGAATCACCTGGGCGTGGTACCCGGGGACAAGGTGACCGTGATCACACCGCAGGTCACGTCTACGCCGGCCGGAATCCTGCCGCGTCTTCGGCGCTTCACGGTCACGGGAGTATTCAAGGTCGGCATGTTCGAATACGACCGCAATCTCGCTCTGGTGCATCTCGGCGATGCGGCGAAACTGTATCGGCTCGGCGATTCGGTGTCCGGGCTGCGCTTGAAGCTGGCCGATCTGTTTGAAGCGCCGGGCGTGACCGCGGATCTTTCGAGCACCCTTCCGCGCAATTTCCGAGTCACCGACTGGACTCACGCCCACAGTAATTTTTTCCGTGCGATTCAAACCGAAAAGCGCGTGATGTTCATCATCCTGTTGCTGATTGTGGCGGTCGCCGCATTCAATATTGTATCCACCCTGGTCATGGTGGTTACGGACAAGAAAGGCGACATCGCGATTCTGATCACCCAGGGCCTGACTCCGGCATCCGTGATGGGAATCTTCATAGTGCTCGGAACGATTATCGGCGCGGTCGGAACTTTGTTGGGCACTGTTGGCGGTGTTGCATTGGCGCTGAACGTGGAGACCATCGTGCCCGCGATCGAACGTTTTTTCGGGGTTCATTTCCTGCCCGCGGATGTGTATTACATCAGCGAACTACCCTCCAAACTGATCTGGTCCGACGTGTATCAGATCACGTCGCTCGCCTTTCTACTCGCCCTGCTGGCCACCTTATATCCCGCCTGGCAGGCTTCGCGAATCAATCCCGCGGAAGTCCTGCGCTATGAATAAGGAAATCGTGCTGCAATGCCGGGGCCTGTGTAAACGATTCGTGCAGGGTGTACTCGATGTCGAAGTCCTGACCGGTATCGACCTCGATATCCGGGCCGGTGAACGGGTCGCGATCATGGGCGCATCCGGTTCCGGAAAAAGTACGCTCTTGCACATTCTCGGCGGTTTGGATGCACCGACTTCCGGGCGGATCATTCTCGACAAGGTCGAACTGAACCGGCTCGGCGCAAGGAAGCTCGGCCGGATCAGAAACCGTTCACTGGGCTTCGTGTACCAGTTCCATCACCTGCTCGGAGAATTCACGGCGCTCGAAAACGTCAGTATGCCCTTGCTGATCGCAGGCCGTTCGGTCAAAATCGCACGCGAGACGGCCACCCGGATGTTGGAACGGGTCGGTCTCGGCAAACGCTTACTCCACAAACCCGGTGAACTATCGGGCGGTGAACGTCAGCGCGCAGCGATCGCGAGAGCCCTGGTCAATCATCCGAAGTGCGTACTGGCCGATGAGCCGACCGGCAACCTGGACAGCAAGACCGCGGAACAGATTTATCAACTGATGCTGGAACTCAATCGGGAATTCGGGACCAGCTTCTTAATCGTCACGCACGACGAATCACTCGCGAAGCGCATGGATACCGTGCTGCACCTCGAAGATGGGCGCTTCGTCAACGGCTCAGACTCGCTTCCAGCTTCGGTCGGATTCAGGTAAGCGACCATTTTCCAGGGCTGGCTATTCGAAACTGCCAATCCTGCCAGCCGGATTTTTGCTGTAATGGAAACGGTGTCGTCGAACGAGGCCTGGGCCGCATGGCTGGCCGAGGCCGCCGTGCGGCGAAGCCCTCGTTACGGCCGGGCCGGAACGGTGACGGAAACCCGGGCTAGCATCTTCCGGTTGATCGACGTTGCACCCACCGACCGAGGCCAGATTCAGACAGAAATGGACCCGGTTGATCCCATCTGGCCACTATGCAGCATCCTCGATCTGGTCAAGCAGTTCGACCAGGCGCATTACCTGTTGCAGCAGGATTCCTCCAACGCCGAGCGCGAACCAAACGCCGACCACGAATCCCCAATGAATCGGTGCCGCGAAGAATTCTTCCCTGAACCAGAAAGTGTGTCCCCATTCGTTGAATCCGACGCTGACCAGGATCATGAAGGGTCCGACCACCGCGAGGGTCAGGGGCAAGGATATTCCCTTGGCATACAGCGGCAGACGGGTTCGCGCATAGAGCCAAGCCGAACCCCCGAGCAGCACGTAAAGCGGGAAGTTGAAATAAAATTCAATGATGTGATTCGCTGTGAAGGGAGTGTCCCGGATCGAGACCTGATGCCAGGAATTGTCCTGTTCGGCGAAATAACTGCCGGCCCAGTATACCGCAAAGGTATAAATACTGATCCACATGGTCAGCGTGAAGTAGCGGCGGATTTCCTCTTGTGGAGCGAGCGCCTCGAGATTTCGATCACGGGAATACCATAGATATCCCCAGAGGATCGGAAATACCACAGCCAGCACGGCCAACTCGATATAGAACAGCCGCATCCAATGGGTCTGGAACGCCGGTTCGGTGGAATCCAGTCCGGTCAATACGCCGGTAGGCGCCTTGATACAATCGCAAGCCGATATAGATCACAGTGAGGCCCGCGAAGGTCTGTAAGTATTTATCCAGGTCTCTCAGGTACCAGGGAAACTTTGATTCTCCGGGTGTGGCCTTTGCCGGCAAATAATCGGAAGGTGAATAAGCCATGCTAATTACCTCTTGTCGGTGATTTAATGTGGAATGAACGGGATATCTAAGCCTAAGGTCAATCAAACCTCGGAATGACGGCGCTCGAAATACTCGCGATGTAGCGTTTGCCGGTGGCGCCGTAAAGAAATAGCAGGCCGCCAGACCGGCTGTCCGCGTCGCGGAACAGTCCTTCCAGTTTCTCGGTTTCCCATAAGGCGTCCGCGGCCACCACACGGACTTTCCTGGTCTCGCCCGGTTGAATGGGATCTTTCGATACGACCCTCAGACCTTCGCGTGCGATCGGCCCTTCGGCATTTGGATCCGGAGCCGGAAGTCCCGTTTCGGGATTGACGAAGCGCAAATTGGCGGTCGCATATTCACCGATTCGGATGGCCTCACCGGAGCGATTGCGTACGCGCATCTCCAACTCCATCGATCGCTCCGGGACGCGATATTGGGACCGCAACAATTCGACTTGGACCGTGCCGT
>JAKEEL010000184.1 GCA_022616595.1 Methylococcaceae bacterium | reverse complement strand
TGCCAACTGGATCGATGTCGGACTTACCCACCGGCCATGGCCGACAGGATCGTGACCATCAGTTCCACGGCATTGCACCCAAGCGCATTCTTCTCTATCCATTGCACCACAACGCCCGACAACTCCTGATCAACGATTCAAAATGAGAATTGCTGGGATACAGCAAAATGACCTCGGTCGGATCTCAATGTTTTTAATGGAACGACAACCCCGCCCGGCCTGTCGATCGTGCCTGCATCGGTTACAGAAATTCCGATAAAATCAGACCCTGCATGACCAGCCAGGCGAATACCCCGGCAATCACATCGTCGAGCATGACTCCGAGCCCGCCTGCGACGGAACGGTCGATGGTCTTAATCGGCCAAGGTTTCAGGATATCGAAAAAACGGAACAGCAGAAATCCGGCCAACACGCTCTGCACGGATACCGGAACGCCGGCCATGCTGATCCAGAAACCGACGATTTCGTCCCAGACGATTCCCTGATGATCGCGAACATTCAGTGTACGCGAGGCCTTGGAACAGATCCACACCCCGCCCGCGCCCGCGAATCCGACCGCAGCCAGATAGGGAATGACGCCCAGCGTCTGCAATAACAGGAACAGGGGAATTGCGACCAGGGTTCCACAAGTTCCGGGTGCTTTCGGCGATAATCCCGAACCGAAGCCGAAGGCGATGAACAAAACCGGGTCACGAAAAATGTTCATAGCCCTTAAGGAGCAGGTCCAAACCGGGAGCCAGGTTTTCGAATCGTAATCCGGGGCGTCGATCGATTTTTCCGACCCGTTGACAGGGGAAGGGCAGAGATTGTACTTGACGGATCAATTCCTCTTCCCGCTGCGCGGGAACCGTGAAGCACAGTTCATAATCGTCCCCGGCGCACAAAGGCAAGCTGAAGTCGTTGCTCTGATCGACATAACGGCGCACATGCGGCGACAGCGGGATCAGATTCCAGTCGACGGTAGCGCCCACGTTGCTGGCTTTAAGCAGATGGCCGAGATCCGCGGCAAAACCATCCGAAATATCGATACAGGCGCTGGCCAGCCCGCCGATCGACCGGCTGGCCTCGATCCGCGGCTCCGGGCGATCCAACCGATCGCGGAGAGTTTTCGGACAATGCTGTTCCGAGTCCTTTAAATACTTGAGCGCAAGGCCGGCGTCGCCGATCGTTCCGGTCACATAAATCCTTTCATCCAGACCAGCCGAGGAGCGATACAGAATCCGCTCGGCCGCGGCGGTCCCGAGCGCCTGAACACAAATCGACAAGGGTCCTTGCGTGATGTCTCCGCCGACCAGCTGGACACGATAGCGTTCGGCCAGAGCGGAGAATCCGCGCGCGAAGGCCGCGAGCCAGGGTTCATTCACATCGGGCAGGGTCAACGCGAGCGTGGCCCACTTCGGCGCCGCACCCATCGCGGCCAAATCGCTCAGGTTCACGGCCAGAGATTTGTGCCCGAGCGATTCGGGATCGCTGCCTGCCAGGAAATGAATGTTCTCAACCAAAGTATCCGTGGTCACGAGCAACAACTGATCCGCGGGAAGCCGCAACACCGCGCAATCGTCGCCCACCCCGAGCACGGTCGAATCGAGCGCCGGCCCGATGCCGCGAAAATATCGGTCGATCAGACCGAATTCTGCGAGTGGCATGCAATTCGTGCGATCATTCGGCAACCGTGGTGAAACGACTCAGATTTCAGGCTCCGGTTTCATGGGGTCTTTGCTTCTGAGCCACCTTGTCCAGAATGCTGTTCACATATTTATGGCTTTCGGTCGCGCCGTAGCGCTTGGCCAGATTGATCCCTTCGTTCACGATCACCTTGTAGGGGACGTCCGGACGATTCAACAGCTCATAGACTCCGATCCTGAGAATCGCGCGTTCCACCGGGTCGATCTCATTGACCGCACGATCGACGAACTCCGACAGCGCTTGGTCCAATTGCCTCAACTGATGCGGGACTCCATGCAACAGTTCCTTGAAATAACTGCGTTGCACCTTTTTGAAATGTTCATCGAGATAAAACTGCTCCTCGATCTCCTTCAGATTCTGGCCCGTCATCTGCCACTGGTACAAGGCTTGGACTGCGGATTGCCGGGCATTGGTGCGCGCGTAACTCATCAGCTTTGAAGACTCTGTAACAGATTGACCATTTCAATCGCGGACAGGGCCGCTTCCGCGCCCTTGTTGCCGGCCTTCGTGCCGGCGCGTTCGATGGCCTGCTCGACCGTATCGACGGTCAGCACGCCAAAACCGACCGGTACATCGTATTCGAGCGAGACGCTCGCAAGGCCTTTGACACATTCGCCCGCGACATATTCAAAATGCGGGGTACCGCCGCGAATCACCGCCCCGAGCGCGATGATCGCGTCATAGCGTCCGCTTGCCGCGACCCGCTTCACCGCAAGCGGCAGTTCGAAAGCGCCCGGAGTCTTGACGATATGGATATCGTTACGGTTGCCTCCGTGGCGTAACAAAGTATCGACCGCGCCGGCCGCGAGTTGCTCGACGATGAAGCTGTTGAATCGCGAGGCCACGATGCAAAACCGCACGCCTTCGATCGTTAATGCCCCTTCATAGGTTTTCAATTCACTCATACGATGGTCTGAGTTTCCGATTCGTTAACCGCGAGTTTCAAATTCGCGGGGCCGCAGGAAACATACTCCACGATCTCCAGATCGTAGCCGGATATTCCGAGATACCTACGCCGCTCTCCAAGCACCCGCATTTTGCGTACACCGAGATCCGCGAGAATCTGGGCCCCGGCGCCGGTGGTGCGCCAATCGAACTTTCCACTCGCAGAAACGGCCAGATCGATCCCGTTATCTTCCATTTGATAACGATGGATCCGTTCGACCAATGACTTCGTATCGTCTTCCTGGCGGATCACCACCAGCACGCCGCGGCCTTCCCTGGCGATCCGCTGCATGGCCTGGCGCAACGGAAATCCGCAGTCATTGCGTTTGGACGCGAACAGGTCGCAAAGCAGGTTTCGCGCGTGCACCCGGACCAGCACCGGGATGTCGCCGGAGATGTCCCCCAGGGTCAGGGCCAGATGCAGTTTGTTATCGATCTTGTCTTGGTAGGCATGCAGCCTGAATTCCCCGTATTCGGTCGGAAACAGGCATTCGCTGAGGCGCTCGATGGTCTTTTCGTTCCGGATCCGGTAATTGATCAGCTCGGTGATGGTACCTATTTTCAGGTCATGCTGTCGCGCGAATTGTTCGAGATCCGGACGCCGCGCCATCGAGCCGTCGTCGTTCAGGATTTCGACGATCACGGCTGCGCTTTCCAGGCCCGCGAGGCGCGCCAGATCGCAGCCGGCTTCGGTATGCCCGGCGCGGTTCAGCACGCCGCCGGGCTGCGCCATCAGGGGAAAGATATGACCCGGCTGGACCAGATCGTCGGGTTCCGCATCGGCGGCAACCGCGGCTTGAATGGTCCGTGCCCGGTCCGCGGCCGAAATTCCTGTGGTCACGCCTTCGGCCGCATCGATCGAAACCGTAAAATTCGTCGAATGCGGCGTCTTGTTCTCGTTGACCATCAGGGGCAATCTCAACTGCTGGCAGCGTTCGCGCGTCAAAGTCAGGCAGATCAGGCCGCGCCCGTAACGCGCCATGAAGTTGATATCCGCGGGTCGCACGAGTTCGGCGGCCATGATCAGGTCGCCTTCGTTTTCCCGGTCCTCGTCATCCATGATGATCACCATTTTGCCTTGTCCGATGTCTTCGATGATTTCTCTGCTCGTATTCATAGCCTCGTCACCCGCATTCGCGATGCCACTCTAAAGGAATCCGGCTTTTTCCAAGGTCTCGAGTCCGATTCGATCCATGTCTTTTTCGCGTTGCGACAGCAAACGTTCCAGGTAGCGCGCGAGAAGATCGACCTCGAGGTTGACGGTTTGGCCGGACTTCGCCGTGCCCAAAGTCGTTTCGGTCAGCGT
>JAKEEL010000027.1 GCA_022616595.1 Methylococcaceae bacterium | reverse complement strand
TTCCTTATGCTACCGGGGCGTACGGACAACTCCCCGGACGGGACTTTAACCCGCCAGATTTACTGCTGTTACTGCGAACGGTCAGGTCTAACATTCCAACATTTTCGTCTACACTATCTTGTGTATTCTGTATTTTGCACCTAGATCTTTTTACGACAGGCGTTACTCCCGGCGGTAACGATGTGCCACCCCAGCGGATTTGCATGGTCGTTTGGCACTGTATTCCCGAAGGCTGATCCTCTGGGATCGTACACCCCGACCGCACTCCTACCCCCTGGAATGTACTGATTATCCGGCACATGCTTGTACAACAAATCGATGTGGCCACGGTCTTGCACCAGTATCGATGCCGAGTCTGCCTGGTTGCCGCCAGAGTTTGCTCCAAGGTTCAGCATGATCCGGTATAGCGTCGCGTGCTTTGCGTTCAGCAGAGACTTCAAATTCCGAGCCTCATCTTCCGCCGTAGGCCGGTTGATCCCGTTGATGAAAACAAAGAGATCGCCCTTCTCCTTTTTATGGTATTCCGTGTGGCTTACGAACTCCGCGAAAATCGAAACACCTCGCGCATTAATCAGTGCGCTGTTGTCGGGGATATGTACAGCGTATAGTGAATTAACGCCTCGATAGACAACTCCCATGCACCCCCTTATTCCGGTTATCCCCACTTCGGTTTGATCCCATCCATAACAATACATGTTCGCAAAATACATTACCGCCCCCAAGAATGAATTAGGAAAACGTACGGCTTTTTCCTTAAATCGGAAAGTATTCGAAAAGTTATGAGCTGTAGATTCTAATAGAAGTCCAAAAATTTACAATCAGTTTTCACGAAACCTGTTGAAAGCGTTATTCCCTCGACCGAACGCCCGAAACATCGACATTCGCCTTCCCAATTTTCGGGATATTCCACACTTTACATAGCGATGAAAACTGGAATGCGGCCAACCTATAACGCGTCTCATCCAGCCATGCTTGACCCGGTTCCAATGGATATCATCACTGTGTTGCCGATAATCGGTTAATCCATTTGATTGCGAATCAGTAAGTGCGCAACGGGGTCTGATCTTGCAATGACACATCGGCCTAACCAGCCCACCAAGCCGACGCCCCAAAGCAGCGCGATTGCATCGCACACCGGAACCCATGCCGCCCGCGTTCGTACATGAATTGCGGTCGTGAAATATGCTAAGCTTCTGCGGCCTTGCCTATAGTCGCAACGCCCGATCACACAGGGCTCGGAGAGGTTCGATGGATCAGTCGCGATCTTTCTCGCTTAGTGGCTGGGCAGAGACTTCGACGCCTTTGATGTTCTTGAAATGTCCCCGAAATTCCGCGCAGGATGAATGCATGACAGTCCGTTTCGTCATTTTACTTTGCTTCACGATGGCAGCAGCCGCGTTTGTCGCAGGGTGTTCCAGCACACGACAGATTCGCATCGACCATCCGTCCTCCGAATCGACTGGTCTGGAATCGTTGCCGGGGTTCGCGGGCATCGACGGAGACGATTATTATATTCAATGGATATCCGACTTCAATTTCTCGGGCAGCGAGGCGCTCGAGGAAAGCTGCGGCGACATCGGTCCCTCCTATGAGCGCGGGGCTTTTTCGGCCACCCTGCTGTTTCGCATGGACAACGCAGCACTCAAGTTCGAGCGCGAGGCAAGCGGATTTCTGTATCAGACATCGACCGGTAAATGCAATTTCAGCTTCGAGGCCCGGAAGGTCTATTTGACGCCGTGGATGCGTCTCGATTCGAGCAGGGACACGCTGATCAACTACAGTTTTCTGACCAGTGAAAACACCGATGTCGATTTGTCCAGGCTGGCCGGAGACCTGAACGCGGCGAGCGATCTGCTCGCGCTGACCGGGGTCGGCACCGGCGTGGCCGTGATCGGCAAGCTCGCGTCCTATTGGATGCTCGGTTCCGAAAAAACTGCCGTTCCCGCGGGCAAGCAGCAACCCACCGCGACGCAGGCGATCATCAACCAAGTCATCACCGAAGGACAGGCGGCAAAGATTCTCAATGAACCCGCGGCCGGAAGCCCGACAGCCCCGACCGAGGAATCGCCCCAAGCGCGCGACGGCGCCTCGAAAACCTCCGAACCCCGAACGGAGGGTCAACGCAGATCCGAATTACACTCGCTGCCGAACGGGGTTTCGTATTCCGGCAAGTCCGGCACGCTGAATGAAGCGCGTTTCAAAGTTTACGAGGCGATTCAGGGAAGCCTGCGATTTCTGGATCCGGATACGAGACCCTTGGGAACGCTCAGGGTTTACCCCGAAATCCTCCCCTCGCTGCTGCTGAAAATCGCTCCGAACGGCCTGCCGGACGCGAGCGATTTGAGCCTCGACGAACTCTGGCGTTCCAAGATCAAGGCTGGCGCGGCCGATGTCAATCTCAGGCAGATCATCGCTTCGGCCGGGCATGACGAGAAGCCGAATCTCGAACCCGACTGGCGGCAATACGAAGCATTGGAGATCGATTGCCGTAAACTCAAAGTGGTTTTGAAGGACCTCGGATTCAATAAATTCGACCGCAACGCGATCCTTTACTACTACCTGAACCATTCACCGGACTGGAAAAACTACAATGTCGCCGGCCAGGACGGACCGCCGGATGAATTCCGGGTCAGTCAGGTCGAGAAGTTGCGCAAGAAGAACTTCGGGAATTGCTTGTCGCGGGAGGACTACAGGACCATGAAACGAATGGGCCTGGCGGTCAAAACCGGCGAGGATTGGGACGCGATCGCGGAATCCGGGCAAAAGACCATCAAATTGCTGGGTCCCCTGCAATCGATCGAACGCCAGCTCGTCCCGGTCATCAAAAACCCGAACCCGGAAGAAATGGAGCGTCAGGCCTTTCCGCTATTGGCCACTCAATCGGGCGGGAACGGCACCGTCCTCTTGCAGAACCACCTGAGCAATTTCGGCCTCGAAGGGATACTCGGCGTGCCCGCGATCCCGGGCACGGGCGTCGTGATCAACGCTTCGCAGCTATCGAAGGTTCTGAGTGGGCTCAAGATCGCCGAACTGAGCTGCGCACGCCCTGCGATGGAACAGGGAAGACCCCTCGCGAATCTCGGGATCCTGTTGTTCACGACCCGGGAAGGCAGTCCGATAACCACGGGCGGCGCGCTGGAATTCGAGTTCAACGGCGGGATCATCTCGCGCCTGACGTTTCAGCACCCGACCTTCCGCGACTTCAAACAAAGCCTCGAGGATTATCCGGAGATCGGCGGCTGCCGCATCGACTCCGCCCTGGCCGGGAAGTTGTATTAGCCGGGTTGTACTACGATCGGGGTCAAGGCATCGACGAACGGCGCCAGGAAATCCTGTACACAGAATACCCGCGCGGTGCAGGAGTTTTCGCGAAGCCGGGATTTTCGCCGAATTGGATGACCCGGCGCGGAAATGTGAGAGAATGACCCGCTCATCGCACAAAAAACGAGGAATTGGCCATGCGGATAATCCTGAACGCTGTGGTTTTCACGAACTTGATGATCTTTTTGATGGTCGCACTGGTCGGGTGCTCGAAAAATTTCAACGATGCCGAACCCTTGCCATCGTCGGTGCAGATCGGGGCCACCTATTACACGCAGGTCGGCATGTTCTATGAGAAAGGCCGTTACCGGACCACCAACTACGGTGTCGGCATCTTTATTCCGGTGAACACCGCCGTGGAACTGATTGAATTCGGGACCGAGAACCTGTTCGTAACGGTTGAAAGCACCGGAGAAACCGTTGAGGTGGAAAATGTTCCGAAATTCACCGGCTGGTCGATGCCGGAAGCATTCGAAACACTTTTCGCACGCGAGCAGGTGAGTCTGTTCAAATTCAACGCGAACGAGCGGCAAAACATCGAATCGGGAAGCATCGCTCCGGGCATGAGCAAGTCCGCGGTCATCGTGGCGCGGGGCTACCCGCCGAGTCACGAAACACCTTCCTTGAAAAGGGATCAGTGGAAATACTGGAAGAACCGTTGGGATACGATCATCGTGACGTTCAAGGACGACAAGGTTGTGGAGATCAAGGACTAACTGCGCTTACCGCAGGACTGCGCGTGCGTTCGCTTCTCCGGCTGGCCGGAAGGTGTCCAGAAACCGGTCGATGACTAAACGAAATCCGGATGGCTGCGATGTCATTGTGATCGGAAGCGGAATCGGCGGACTGACCGCGGCCGGGCTGCTCGCCGCAGCCGGTTACTCTGTGCTGGTGCTGGAGCAACATGACCGGCCCGGAGGCTATGCGCACGGATTCCGGCGCAAGCGTTACCACTTCGATTCGGCGGTACATTTGACCAGCGGATGCGGACCCGAGGGTTATCCCGGAGGGCAGGTCATCCACAAGACCCTGAAAACCCTCGGCGTTCTGGACGAAATCGATTTCATCCCGGTCGATCCCTTCGCGGTGGCCGTTTATCCGGGTATCCGGGCCGCGCTGCCCCGGACCATCGGCGCGTTCGTACAGGCGATGACCGCCCGTTTTCCCGCGGAAGCCGGGGGTTTGGGCAAATTCATCGAATTGAGCGCCGAAATTGCACGCGAAGCTTCGCGTGCGGACGAAATATTGGCGCGCGGCGGTCCAGTCAGCATGCAGGCGGACTTACCGGCCTTATTCAGATACCGCAGATCAACTCTGGCCGAAGTCTGCTCGGAATTCGTTCAGGACCGGAGGCTCCTTGCAATCTTATCCGCAAACTGGCCCTATCTGGGCTTGCCGCCGTCCCGGGTGTCGTTTGTTTATTGGTCGGCGATGTTCATCGGATACCTCGAGGACGGCGCCTTTTACTGCCGCGGCGGTTTCCAGCGGCTCGCGGATGCATTGGTCAGCGGCTTGAAAAAAAACGGCGGGAACCTTCGCCTGAAATCCCGAGTCGAGCGGATCTGCGTTCAGAATGGACGCGTACAGGGCGTGGCGCTGCATAACGGTCAACGGATCTCCGCCCCCCTGGTCATCGCCAATTCGGACCTGCGCCGAACCGTTTACGGCCTGGTCGGGCAAGACCATTTTCCGAAACGATTCATCGACAAATTGGAAAGCATGAAACCTTCCCTGTCGATCTTCGTGGTGTATATCGCAACCGACCTGAAAATGGAGGACTTGAGTCCGGGCCATGAATCGTTCTGGTACCCGGACTTGGACCATGATCGGAATTATCGGAACAGTTGCGATGGGAAGGTCACTTGGACCGGAATCAGCATACCGACGTTGAGCGATCGTTCCCTGGCGCCCGCGGAACAACACCTGGTGACCTTGAGCACGCTGGTTCCCTACCAGATCGACCGGAACTGGAATCAAGCCAAGGCCGTGTATATCGCCGAAATGCTCGAGATCGCGGAACGCTATTTGCCGGGACTCAAAAAACACCTTCTGTATATCGAAGGCGGTTCGCCGACCACCATGGAACGCTACACCCTGAATTACCGGGGAGCCGCCTACGGCTGGGATTTGAGCCCGGATCAGGTCGGACCGAATCGGATCGCGAATCGCTCCGCAATAGGAGGTCTTTATTTCGCCGGACACTGGGCGGCTCCCGGCGGGGGCGTGTACGGCGCCGCGGTTTCAGGAATGCAGACCGCCAGGATGATTCCGGGAATTACAGGGTGCGCGGAATTCCGGGGCCGCCTCGAAGCGAACGCGGAGATCCGGAGAGCGCTTGCCGAAGCAAAGGTTGTGAGTCAGTCCTGAGGTTCAGAGCACTCGCCGGCCTCGTCGGCCGTCCCGTCGACCAGAATCAATCCCACCTCGGTATGCGGAACACCGAAGGACTCGATCAAATCCTTCACAAAGCCTGCTTGAATGCATCCACCGCGTCCTCTGGCAAATGTCCCGGTGGCGAAATTCGCCGTGCGATCAGAATCGATTGAAAAAAATTGACATATACCGACCGGTCAACTATAGTTCGCCCATGCCTAGAACCAGTGATGCCCGGGAAAGATTGATCGCGAGTGCTTTGGAGCTCATCTACCAACGCAGTTATGCCGAAGTGGGTGTTCAATCGTTGTGTGAACGCGCCGGGGTCAAAAAAGGCAACTTCTATTATTATTTCGACAGCAAGCAGGATTTGCTGGTACAGGCTTTGGAGATGCGCTCACAGGAATTGAGGCGGATGCTGGCTCCGGTATTTGACAAGGATGTGCCGGCTTCGAGTCGAATTGAAACTATGTTCAAGCAGATTTACTTTGACCAGAAATCCTACAAGAACAAAACGGGGCAGGTGCGAGGGTGCTTGTTCGGCAATTTGGCCTTGGAACTCAGTACCCGGGACGAGCGTATACGCAAGCGAGTCGATGCAATAATGCAAGCTTTGATGGAGCTTGTCGAGGAAACACTGAAAGAATTAATCCGTACCGGAGAACTGCCGGAGATCGATACAACTGCCAGCGCCCAAGCGGTCGTGGCGTTTCTGGAAGGGGTTATTTTGTTTGCCAAATTGCGCAATGATCCCGAGCTTATATTAACTCTGGCAAAGGTGGCGAAATCGATCACTCTTGCGCATCACGAACAAAGCCAGAGTTTCGAGGATATTGTTTAACAGGATGCAAAATTTTTTAGTCATTGAATATGTCAACCGGTCAACATAACTTACTGCATGAGCGATTGATTCCGGATATTTCATGCCGCGAGTCTGCGCGCCACAACCGTGCAGGCCCCCTGCGACCGGAAGGAGTAGGGCGCCGGTACGAATTATTGTTGGTAAGAATTCTCATCTGAAATTTAACGAGGCCTGATCATGATTACGAACTTCGAGCTATTCAATATTGCGATGACCGCAGTCCGAAATGAAATCGAATCCTGGTTGATTGTGATGCGCTTCCTCATATCGTTCAAATCGAATGAGGACTTTGATGTTCTTAGACCCGATCGAGAAGGCCTGTCGCACACCAATTACCGACGATCATCCGGCTGCATCCGATCGCCTGCACGCGACCGGCGCGATTCGGACTCGGCTCATGCGGGACTGGCCGGGAAGACCTTTTCGAATAAACGCACTACCGCATCGCAGACCGATGTTTCAAACCGAGTGACAGGGCCGATGGATTCGATCGAAACATTCACGATCGCCAGGTAGTTTCTTGGAAGCTTCCGCCTCGCGGATATTTCCGGAAAAGCAGATTATTTTTTCTAACTGAATCGCACGTGGAGGTCACGATGAAGAACCAAATCCAATCTTGGCAAATGATTTTGAGACGACTGTTATTTGTGAACACCCTGATTGTAGGGGTTCTGGCCGCGCCTTCGGTCTGGGCGCACGGCGGAGCCAGCGTAAAGATCGATTCCTGCAGGATCCCGGTCATCGCTAACCACTGGGTGCATTTTACCGCTTATACGCCGACCCTGACCGCGGATACCGAATATTGCGAATCGATTCCGGAGATCGGTCCGACAAACCTGGTTTTCGATTACGAAAATAAACGCCTGCGGAATCTGTCCGTCCAGTTCGAGATCACCAAAGAACCGGAGGGGGATCAGATTTACTATCAACCACCCGAGGTCCAGAAAACGGGCACGGTTAACGCGGCCATCGATTTCAGCCAGTTCGGCGAAGGGGATTATCTTGCCCACGTCAGCCTGATTAACGAAGGCAAGAAAATCGATGCGCATTTGCCTTTTTCGGTAGGTGGTGGTGGCGGCACTTCAGTTGCGGCACTCACGGGTGGTCTGTTTGCGATACTCGGCCTGGTCGCGGTGATTTATGGTGTCCCCGCATTGCGTGGACGCTTCGCCGAAGCCAGAGAGCGTGTCAGACAAATTGAAGCGAAAGGACTGAAAAAACTCAAGCGTCGCTTACAGATCGCGAGTCACCGTATTATCGGATGACTGGCCTTCGCAAAATTCCTGGATCAGTCGCCGTGCGCGCGCATGATGGCTTCCCTGCCAATAGATCTGACCGCAATCAGCGCATATCCTGAATTCGTGGTAGTGGATTTTCGTCAACGGCTCCAGGCGGGATTCGATCGTCTGTTTGTCCACCTTTTCCAACGGTCCGTTGCAGCGCGAACAGCGCGTGAATGGAGCAATCGAACGATACAGGTCGAAGCGTTTCAGTACTTCGCCGACCTGAAGCCGGGGCATTGATTCTCGCACGAAATAGCCATGGGTAATAATTCTTCGTCGCAATAACACTCGATCGCGCGTCAACACGATCCGATGATGCTCGCAGGCGATTCTTGCGATCCTGTCGTCCGTATAATCGTTGCGGTACAGACAGTCGAAGCCGAGCAGCCTCAGGTAACGCGCGAGCCGGCCCAGATTGGAATCGACCACAAAGCGCGCGGATCGCAGCGGCTCGGGCCGAAGCTTCAGTAGCGGCGTGACATCCAGGCTTTCAAACATCGGATATACACTGATCCGGTCGCCGTCCCGCGGCCTATACGAAAAATCCAGAGACACCCCGTTCACCAGGATCAACTCCACTTCGGTATGCGGGACGCCGCACGATTCGATCACATCCTTGATCGACGCGTGGCGGTCCAAGGAATAGGCGAACTCTGTTTTGCGCAATTCAGGCGCGATAAAGTCGTTCAGTTCCTCATAAAACCGCAATCGAATCCGGGCCATGGGCATATTCGGGCCTGATACCATCGATACGGTCTGGCACTAGCGATTCTGCCGGACCCGATCATCGGCCGTAATGATGTTATTTACAATTCTCCTTTCGGGACGGCGGGTCGATTTTTGCGAACGAAACGGTCAAACGCTCTGGAATACCTCGGGATCGGCGTAATTCGGGACTTCGCGCCGCAGTTGCCGGTTGAACAGCAGGCCGAAAGCCAATGACACCGCATTCGCGATGCTGATTTCGAACACGAATCGGAACAGATCCACGAAACGGTACAGCAAATAAAATCCAGCGGCCGACAAGATCGAGAGGAGCGCCGAAAGGCCGAGGCCAGCGTACGCGATCACGCCGGTCAGCGCGGACAGGATATAAGGCAGGGCCCAATGGGTCACGATGGTCACCATCGCCCATTTGCCGAAAGCGTTGCCCCAGACTTTATCGACCCGCTTCAGGTAAAGTTCCAAGGCTTCCGGCGATTTTCCGTCTCCGTCGATCCGGTATCTCAAAGGCATCGCGGCGCCGAAGAAATAAGCCCGGATGCGTTCGAAACCGCCGAGCCATTTCGAAAGTTTCGGGGCCGCGCCGATCAAGGCCGCGGTTTCTTCCATCCAGCCGTCGAAGAAATAAATATGCGGGAAACGCGCGTGCATTTTCGAGCAGTAGTCCCTGTGCGATCGATCGTCGTTCTCGACGATCCTCAATCGTTCCGGCTCATCCGGTAGTGGGATCGACCCGCTGAACAAAGCCGCGACCAAGCGCGAATGCATTTCCGCCATCGCCGGAATCGAGCCGATGGTCGGCCGCACCATGCCGACGAACGCGAGATTCGGCATGCGCGGATGGATGCAACCCTTGAATAGATCCCGATGGTTGTATTTCCATTCCCCCGGAAATCGGATGTGCATCGCGCTGGGTTGAAATCCCGTATTGAAGATCACAGTATCGAACTCCTCGAAGCTCTGATCGCTGAAACGCGCGCCGCTCGGGTCGAATGACTCGACGCCGCCCTTGGGCAGTATTTTTCCGCTTTTGATCAGGTACAGAAGATCGTCCGGCGGCAAATCGGGCCGGGTCAGATTCCCGCTGTGCTCGGGCGAACTCGGCTTCGACCAGAATTTAACATGGAAATGATGCGGCGCCACGGCTTTCGGAAACCATTCCTTGAATTGTTCGTACGTGATTGTGTGGTCGGAATAAAAGCGCAGATGCGAATTGATTGCGCGTTTCTTGAGCCAGAAGGGTATTTTTCGGTGTATCCAGCCGAGCCCGCTGGTCAGGACTTCCTGATAACCGATCATGTGCCGGCCGAATTGCCAGAACTGCATCTGGTCGAAGGGATTCTGTGTGTTCTTGACGACTCTCGGCGCGAGCGCGACGCCCTGCGAGGAGACCACGAGTTTTTTCGTGACCTGCGCGAGTTCTCCGACCAGACCGACGCCCGATTCGCCGAGTCCGATGCAAAGTACCTTCTTGCCCTTGAAGTCGGCCGAATTGTGGTATTCGGAGCTGTGCATCACTTTGCCTGCGAACTGCGTGATCCCCGGGTATTCGGGGATCGACGGTCGCGCGTGCAAGCCGGACGCGACGACCAGATAATCGATGTCGTCGTAGTTCCCGTGGTTGGTGACCAGCCCGAATTTGCCTTCGTCAGAACGAACGACTTCCGACACCGTACGATCGAATTCGATCAGCGGTATCAGGTTGAATTTTTCGGCAAAGGCTTGCAAATAGGCTAGCATGTGCTGGTTCGTCAAAAAATCCGGATACTCGTTCGGCATCGGAAAGCACCCGAACTCGGTGATCCACTTCGATGAAGTCAGGGTAAAGGTCTTCCAGGCGATTCGTCCCCAGATACCGCCGATGAATTTGTCCTGCTCCAATATCTTGACGCGGAATCCTTTCTCCAAAAGTTCCTTCGCGGCGATCAAACCGCCGCATCCGGCACCGATTACAACGGCGTTTTTACGAGTAGATTGGGCTGTCGAATTCATGAGTATTTATACGTTGTTGTTGAGTTTGACGAAAAATCCCGCGTTGTCGCAGTGGGCACAAAATAAGGCGGTCGGATTCTGGTATTTTCCGGCCTGATCGATTTTGCCAAGGAATCAGGAACGGTCCCGCCGCTGGAAATCACGAGTTACCAGCGCCCGTGTTACCGACTCCGATCGACCGGGAATCATAATCCGTCGCCGCTTCCGGCGCCAGCGTTTGTTGGGTTGATTGGTTCGTGCCAAGGCTGTGTTGCAACCGACGCAGGATGCGCGCGGCGCGGATTACGAAGGATGCTCTTCCTCGGACCGTCCGCATTCTATACACTAACGCGCCACGTCGCATTAAATTACCATGCCTCTCGTACTTCGAATGGACGATTACGCTTCGGTCACCCTAAACGAACATCCGCACACAAACCGGGATCGCTTGAGGTAAGCGCAGAACCACCGCGAACGACAAGCAGAAAAACAAAAAATAAAACCATGTCTGAAACAATCACGACCACGGAAACCTTTCTGATCGCCATGGCGATTATTTTTACCGTTCCCTACCTGATCTGGAGACTCGCGAAAACCGAGTATTACGCACCGCTGGTGGTCGTGCAGATTATCACGGGCATTCTGCTGGGCCCCGGCATTCTCGGGAAAGTCTTCCCGGACTATTACGCATTCGTGTTTAACCAGGCGGTCGTGCAGTCCTTGAATGGCATCGCCTGGTGGGCGGTCATGATTTTCGTGTGGATCGCCGGGATCGAGCTGAATCTGCAAACCGCCTGGCAGCATCGGCGTG
Source organism: Methylococcaceae bacterium (assembly GCA_022616595.1). Lineage (GTDB taxonomy): Bacteria > Pseudomonadota > Gammaproteobacteria > Methylococcales > UBA1147 > UBA1147. Next base: position 923 of record JAKEEL010000027.1, on the reverse strand, counting down.
AGAGCGGCATCACCGCCGGGCTCGCGCTGGGCACTCCGCTGGTGTTCGGCTGCATCGCCGCCGCGGGCATGTTGCTGTGCGAGGGTTGGGTCGGATCCAAGGCGATGGCCTGGCAGTTCGTTCTGGGCGTGGGGATGGCGTGCGCGGTCACCGCGCTTCCGATCCTGATTCTGCTCATGGAGCGGCTGGACATCCTGCGCCAGCCGATCGGCCAGCGCATCCTGCGCTATGCGAGCCTGGATGACATCGCGATCTGGGGCGTGCTCGCATTGATCCTGATGGATTGGCAGCGCATCGAAAAACAGGGCCTGTTTCTGCTTGGTTTTGCGGTTTCGTGTATAGGCTTTCGCAAACTCATGCTACGGCTGCCGCAAGGCGACCGCTGGTACGTAGGCCTGATTTGGCTCGCGGTCTGTTCCTACGGCGCCGAGTGGGGAGGGCTGCACTTCATGGTCGGCGCTTTCCTGGCCGGCGCGGTCATGGATACCGAATGGTTCGACCAGAAGCAGATGGATTCGCTGCGCCATCATGTGCTGCTGGTGATCATGCCGGTTTTTTTCCTGAATGCCGGTTTGAGAACCGATTGGTCGATCGGGGGCGAAACGGTTTTCGTCGCGGCTGGCGTGCTGCTGTTCGCGGCCGTGGCCGGGAAATTAACGGCCATGCGCCTCACCGAGAAAATACTCAAGTGGGAGAGGGGAGAAGGCGCGATCATCGGTTGGCTGCTGCAAACCAAGGGACTGATTATGATCATTTTTGCAAACATCCTGTTGGACAAGAGCATCATCAGCGGCGAAACCTTTACCGCGCTGTTGCTGATGTCGGTCGCGAGCAACATGTTCACCGTGCCCCTGGTATCGCCGAAACTGGAACGCATGAACGGGATCATTTTCAAATCGAAATAGTCGAATCCGGTTTCGGGT
>JAKEEL010000183.1 GCA_022616595.1 Methylococcaceae bacterium | reverse complement strand
GCAAATGAAATCAGCATTGATGAAATTCGGCATCACCCCGATCGAAACAAGCTGTTGCGCGCGCTCGGCGGTGGAAACCATGAAACGAAAGCAACCGTCTTGAAACAACCGGTGGTCGTCGAGAGATTCGATCGATTCCTGTTGAGCAGCGATGGCTTCTGGGAGGTTGTACTCGATCAGGAAATGCTGGATTCATGGGGCGGCGACGTCAGGGACTGGTTGCGGAAAATGGAGGCATTGATCACCGAGCGGGCCGAGGCGGGGCATGACAACTATACGGCCTGCGCGATACAGGTGGCCTGACCATGATTGAAAGTGCCTGTCCTGGCGCCGATTATTTTTGACCCGGGAAATCCATTTCGCTATGCTCGTGATGATCCACTTGCAGCGTTTCTCACCCCATGACCGCCATAGCCTTCGATACCCTGAAATTCGCCAAACGTCTCAAAGAGGCCGGATTCACCGAGCAGCAGGCTGAGGCGCTGGCAGCGGCCGAGGCGGAATTCATTGAAGAAAACCTGGCCGGCAAACGCGATCTGAAGGAAACCGAGGCCGCTTTGAAGAGGGATATCAAAGAACTTGAGGTGGCTCTGAAACGGGATATCAAGGAAAATGAGGCGATTCTGCAACGGAATATCAAGGAAAATGAGGCGACTCTGAAACGGGATCTCAAGGAATATGAGGCCGCTTTGAAACGGGATATCAAGGAACTTGAGGTGGCTCTGAAACGGGATATGGAAGCGTTGGAAGCTACATTGCGCAATGAGATCAAACAGATTGACCTCAAAATCGAACAACTTCGGTACGACCTGGACCTCAAGATCGAACAACTTCGTTCCGATCTTACCCGAGACATGAAAGACCTGGAATATCGCATGACCATCAAACTGGGGGCGATGCTCGTGGTGGCCGTGGGAGCGATGGCGGCGCTGGGGAAGATCCTGTAGGTTCTGCCTTTCGTTTTGGGTGGCCCCGCGCCTTTCCCGGCATAGCCGGCTTCGCCCTTTTTCCCGGCGCGCGAACAGATTCAGGCACGCACAATATTCTTGTACTAAATAAAATACCCCTATATAATCGCCCGTTGTTTCGGAGGGGAGTTTTCGTGAGAGCGGGCGATCCATTCTTCGCGATCTGGAAAATTCTGGCCGTCCAGGCAAGCGTTGTGATCGCCCTGCCAGCCTTGCTGCTGGTGGTTTTCGGCTGGTTGGAAGCCCGTTCGGGTTTGTTCGGCGGACTGATTGGTTTGATACCCAATGCCTATCTTGCATTGCGGATCGCCGCCACGAAAGGGAAAACCGCAAAAGTGATCGTGCGCGCTTTTTACTCGGGTGAATCGATAAAAATAATCATCACGGCCGGGTTGTTTATTTTTGTATTTCAATTACCGAATATTTTGTACGGGCCGCTGTTTGCTGTTTTTATCGCGGTCATTTTTGTGTTTTGGTTCGCACTGCTTTTTAGTCGAACAGAGAGCGAATGAGGAAAGATGTCAACTGAAACCCATGAAACGGGCGGAGCGACCGGATATATCGTTCATCATTTAACGCCTCTCTCGTCCGGAGAGGGCTTCTGGACCCTGCATCTCGATACGCTGTTTTTTTCCATCTCAGTCGGCGGGTTTTTTCTGTTCTGGTTTTACAAGGCGGCCTGTAACTCGACTTCCGGAGTTCCGGGTGGGCTGCAAAATTTCGTCGAGATGATCGTCGAATTCGTCGACACGCAGGTCAAGGACAGTTTTCACGGGCGAAGCGCGCTGATCGCACCGCTTGCGCTGACCATATTCCTGTGGGTCTTCCTGATGAATTTCATGGATCTTTTCCCGGTCGACCTGCTTCCGATGCTGGGCTCGGCGATGGGGCTCGGTTACCTGCGCGTCGTGCCGAGCACCGATCTCAATGCGACCTTCGCGATGTCGATCAGCGTATTCATCCTGATCATCTTCTACAGCGTCAAGATCAAGGGCGCGATCGGATTCGGCAAAGAATTGCTTTTTCAGCCCTTCGGCCCCTGGCTGCTGCCGTTCAACCTGCTCTTAAAGGTCGTCGAAGAAGTTGCCAAACCGATTTCTCTCGGCCTTCGACTATTCGGAAATCTTTATGCGGGTGAACTGATCTTCATCCTGATCGCTTTGCTGCCCTGGTGGATCCAGCCGCTTTTAAGTTTTCCCTGGGCAGTATTTCATATCCTCATCATAACGCTGCAGGCGTTCATATTCATGGTTTTGACAATTGTGTATCTGAGTCTCGCGCACGAGGATCATTAAACGTTTGAATGAACTGTTTTATTTTTTTAATACCATCATCTTTATTATTCGGGAGGTAACATGGAACTCGCAGAATTAATCGCAAACGTACAGGGTATGACCGCAGTCGCTGTCGGCCTGGTTCTCGGGATGGGTGCAATGGGCACCGCGATCGGCTTCGGATTGCTCGGTGGCCGCTTTCTCGAGGGCGCCGCGCGTCAGCCGGAAATGGTTCCGATGTTGCAGGTAAAAATGTTCATCGTTGCCGGTCTGCTCGACGCGGTGACCATGATCGGGGTCGGCCTGGCGTTGTTCTTCACCTTTGCAAATCCGTTCCTTTCGGCGGTCCAGACCGCGGCGGGCAGTTGATCGAAGCCTGTTCTGCCTAATTCGCTTTCAGTTACGAGGATAGCATTGTGAGCATCAATTTGACCCTGATCGGTCAGATGATTACCTTCATGCTTCTGGTATGGTTTACCATGAAGTACATCTGGCCGCCTTTGATGGATTCCCTGGAAGAACGTAAGAAAAAAATCGCGGAAGGCTTGTCTGCCGCGGAACGCGGGCGGCATGACATGGAACGTGCCGAAAAACGCGCCACGGATCTCTTGAAGGATGCGAAAAACCAGGCCGCGGAAATCGTGAATCTGGCCCAGAAACGAGCCTCCGAGATTGTCGAGGAATCCAAACACGACGCTAAAACCGAAGGCGCGAGACTTCTTGCCGCGGCGCAGGCCGATATCGAACATCAGGTTCAGCAGGTCAAGGACGGTTTGCGCCAACAGGTTTCAGAACTCGCAATCAGCGCGGCCGAGCAGATCCTGCAAAAAGAGGTGGATCGCAAGGCCCATGCCGAAATGATCAAATCGGTCGCGGCACGACTCGACAAGGCCTGACGATGAGCGAATTGGCGACGTTGGCCCGGCCTTATGCCGAAGCCGTATTCAAACACGCGAAACAGACCGGCACGGCGGAACAATGGTCGAATAATTTGAAGTTTCTTGCAATTGCCATGGAAGACCGGGAGCTGGCCGCGGCGGCCGATAATCCCAGAGTGGCGAAGTCCCGCGTGTCCGATTTTCTGCTGGAGATCGGCCAGGGCTATCTTTCCGATGAGGGAAGGAATTTTGTCCGTCTGCTGGTGGCAAATAACCGTCTGAATCTGGTATCCGATGTTCAATCCCTGTTCGAAGCCTATCGGGCTCTAGACGAGGGATACATCGAAGCCGAAGTCAGGACCGCCTTCCCGCTGAACAAAGATGCCGAAAAGCAGCTTGCAAAAACCCTCGAAAATGTCCTCAAACGCAAGGTCCATTTCAGGGTCGAGGAGGATAAATCGTTGATCGGGGGTGTAGTCATTCGCGCAGGCGATACCGTGATCGACGCATCGGTGAGCGGTCAGCTTCAAAAATTAGCCAAGAGACTCTACAGCTAGAGCGGGACAGAATCATGCAATTAAATCCATCAGAAATCAGTGATCTCATCAAAAAGAGAATCGAAAATTTCGAACTGAGCATCGAGGCACGCAGTGAGGGCACCATCGTGAGCCTGACCGACGGTATTGTTCGCATCCACGGACTCGCCGACGCGCTACAAGGGGAAATGCTGGAATTTCCCGGAAACTCTTATGGCCTGGCTTTGAATCTGGAACGCGATTCGGTCGGCGCAGTGGTACTCGGGTCGTATGTACATTTGACCGAGGGAGACAGTGTCAAGTGTACCGGGCGCATCCTTGAAGTCCCGGTCGGCGAAGCTCTGCTCGGCCGGGTGGTCGACGCATTGGGAAACCCGATCGACGGACGCGGGCCGGTCGAAACCGATCAAACCTCTCCGATCGAAAAAATCGCTCCCGGAGTCATCACGAGACAGTCCGTTTCGCAACCGGTCCAGACCGGACTGAAATCGATCGATTCGATGATCCCGATCGGACGCGGTCAGCGCGAACTGATCATCGGAGACCGTCAGACCGGCAAGACCGCGATCGCGATCGATACGATCATCAATCAGAAGGGCAGCGGGATCAAGTGCATCTATGTCGCGATCGGCCAGAAACAGTCTTCGATCGCGAACGTGGTGCGTAAACTCGAAGAGCACGGCGCGATGGAACATACCATCGTCGTTGCGGCTTCGGCTTCGGAATCCGCGGCGCTGCAGTTCATCGCACCCTATACCGGCTGCTCGATGGGCGAATTCTTCCGCGACCGGGGCGAAGACGCGCTGATCATCTATGACGATTTGACCAAACAGGCCTGGGCCTACCGCCAGGTATCCTTGCTGCTCCGGCGTCCGCCGGGTCGTGAAGCTTATCCCGGCGACGTATTCTACCTGCATTCACGGCTGCTTGAACGAGCATCGAGGATCAATCCAAACGAAGTCGAAAAGTTGACCGGCGGCAAGGTGAAAGGAAAAACCGGTTCCCTGACCGCCCTGCCGATCATCGAGACCCAGGCGGGTGACGTATCCGCGTTCGTTCCGACCAACGTGATTTCCATTACGGACGGACAGATCTTCCTCGAAACCAGTCTGTTCAACTCCGGAATTCGTCCGGCGGTCAATGCCGGCCTATCGGTATCCCGCGTGGGTGGAGCGGCTCAGACCAAGGCCATCAAAAAACTCGGCGGCGGAATCCGGCTTGACCTCGCTCAGTTTCGCGAATTGCAGGCCTTCGCTCAATTCGCATCGGACCTCGACGAGGCCACGCGCAAGCAGATCGAGCGCGGGCAGCGTGTGACGGAAATGATGAAGCAGAACCAGTATTCGCCGATGAGCGTCGCGCAGATGGCGATCTCCCTGTTCGCGGTCAACGAGGGTTATCTGGACGATGTCGCGGTCAATAAAGTCCGGGATTTCGAGAATGCCTTGCAGACCTATATGAAATCCCAGCATGGCGACCTGATGAAAAAGGTCGACGAAAGCGGCGCTTACGGGGACGATATATCCGAGGCATTCAAAGCCGCGCTGTCCGATTTCAAAGCAAACCATTCCTGGTAAGGGACGGAATCAAATGGCCAGCGGAAAAGAAATCCGAACCAAGATCGCGAGTATCAAGAATACCCAGAAGATCACGCGCGCGATGGAAATGGTTGCCGCGAGCAAGATGCGCAAAACTCAGGACCGCATGCAGGCGACACGCCCGTATTCCCGGAAAATCAGTCAGATCATCAATCATCTGTCTCAGGCCAATCCAGAATACAAGCACGAGTATCTGATCGCGCGCGACGTCAAACGCATCGGAATCATCCTGATAACCTCGGATCGCGGACTATGCGGGGGCCTGAACGCGAATTTGTTCCGAACCTCCGTGCGTGCCATGCGAGAGTGGGAGAATAAAGGAATCGGGCTGGATATCGGCTGTATCGGACGAAAGGGCGTGGCTTTCTTTTCGAGCGTGGGCGGCAATGTCGTCGCACAGGCCACAAAAATCGGCGACGCCCCGCATCTGAACGATATCCTCGGTGTGATCAAGGTGATGCTGGATGCCTATTCCGGCCGCGGAATCGACGAGCTTTATGTCGGATTCAACGAATTCGTGAATACCATGACGCAGAAGCCGACCCTTAGGAAAGTACTGCCGATTCATGCGGAAGAACTGGTCGAAGATCTCGCTGGATACTGGGACTATATTTACGAACCCGACGCGAAAGAGGTCTTGGACGGTCTGATGACCCGGTACATCGAGTCCATCGTGTATCAGGGGCTTGTTGAGAACAATGCCTGTGAACAGGCCGCCCGGATGGTTGCGATGAAAAGTGCATCCGACAACGCGGGAAAACTGATCGACGAGCTGCAATTGATCTACAACAAGGAGCGGCAGGCCGCGATCACCCAGGAAATTTCGGAAATCGTCGGTGGCGCCGCGGCCGTCTAAAGAATTTTGAATTGTTTGAATCCTAAAAAATCTTAACGAGGAACCAATCATGAGTTCGGGCAAGATAGTCCAGATCATCGGCGCTGTGGTCGATGTGGAATTCCCAAGGGAGTCGCTTCCGAAAGTTTACGATGCGTTGAAAGTCAAAGCCAAGAACCTGACTCTCGAGGTTCAGCAGCAGCTCGGCGACGGGGTCGTCAGGACCATCGCATTGGGCAGTACCGACGGTTTGGGTCGCGGCCTCGAAGTCGACAGTACCGGTGAGCCGATCAAGGTTCCGGTCGGCAAGGAAACCTTGGGGCGTATCATGAACGTGCTCGGTGATCCGATCGATGAAAAAGGTCCGATCGGGCAAAAAGAATCCTGGGCCATTCACCGCAAGGCGCCCAAGTATGAAGAACAGGCGGCGACCAACGAGCTACTCGAAACCGGCATCAAAGTGATCGATCTGATCTGTCCTTTCGCGAAAGGAGGTAAGGTCGGGCTGTTCGGGGGCGCGGGCGTCGGCAAGACCGTCAACATGATGGAACTGATCCGCAACATCGCGATCGAGCACAGCGGTTTTTCGGTTTTCGCGGGCGTCGGAGAGAGGACTCGCGAAGGGAATGATTTCTACCACGAAATGACCGAGAGTAACGTACTCGACAAAGTATCCCTGGTCTACGGGCAGATGAACGAACCGCCCGGCAATCGCCTGCGGGTCGCCTTGACCGGTCTGACCATGGCCGAATATTTCCGCGAGGAAGGCCGCGATGTGTTGTTTTTCGTAGACAATATTTATCGGTATACACTGGCCGGAGTCGAAGTATCCGCATTGCTCGGACGTATGCCGTCCGCGGTCGGCTATCAGCCTAACCTGGCCGAAGAGATGGGCGCGCTGCAGGAGCGGATCACCTCGACCAAAACCGGATCGATCACCTCGATCCAGGCCATCTACGTACCCGCGGACGACCTCACCGACCCCTCTCCCGCGACGACCTTCGCCCACCTCGACGCAACGGTGGTATTGTCGAGGCAGATCGCCGAGCTTGGGATTTATCCCGCGGTGGATCCTTTGGATTCAACCAGCCGTCAGCTCGACCCGCTGGTGATCGGTCAGGAGCACTATGACACGACCCGGGCGGTCCAGGGCACTCTGCAGCGTTACAAGGAACTCCGCGACATTATCGCGATTCTTGGAATGGACGAACTTTCCGAAGATGATAAACTGACCGTATCCAGGGCACGTAAAATCCAAAGATTCCTTTCTCAGCCCTTCTTCGTCGCGGAAGTGTTCACCGGCTCCGCGGGTAAATACGTGTCGCTCAAGGATACCATCTCTGGATTCAAGGGAATCATCGAGGGCGAATACGACGGCATTCCGGAACAGGCCTTCTACATGGTCGGCACGATCGACGAAGCATTGGAAAAGGCACAAAAAGCAAAGGGAAAGGCCGCCGCTTAATCGCCGGCTGAGACAGAATCATGACCATGACCATTCACGTTGACATTGTCAGTGCGGAAAAGGAAATTTACTCGGGGCTCGCCGAAATGGTATTCGCGCCCGCCGAGATGGGGGAGGTCGGTATCGCACCCCGCCACGCACAATTGATCACGCGATTGAATCCCGGTGAGGTCCGGGTCAAAACCGCGATCGAGGAATTTTCGTTTTTCGTTTCGGGCGGCCTCCTGGAGGTACAACCGCACGTGGTCACCGTATTGGCGGATACCGCGATCAGAGCCAGGGATATCGACGAAGCCGCCGCGCTGAGCGCGAAATCCAGGGCCGAAGAATCTTTGCGCGATAAATCGGGTAAAATCGACTACGCTAAAGCCCAGGCCGAGTTGGCCGAGGCCGTCATGCAGCTCAGGACGCTGGACCGGTTGAGGAAACGGAGTTCCTGAAGCCAAAACCAGGATCCATTCTGAAACCCGGCAGAATGCAGCCATTGGATGCGTTCCGCCGGGTTTTTTCATTTTAGGGGTTTTGTTTCGCGGGTCTTTTTACTAGATTTGTAGTTAACGAGAATCACCCCCGGTTTAACAACTTTCAGAGCAACTTCCTCGAAATTGAGACCATTCATTCGACTTCATCTGCCTATACAAAGCGAATTTCCGGCCATTCGACTGTACTTCTCCGCATGAAATCAGGAACCGATCGATGAAACTCAAAACCATCATCCTGGCCGCCGGCCAGGGAACCCGAATGAAATCGAGCTTGCCGAAGGTCTTGCACAAGCTGGGAGGATTTGCGCTGCTCGAGCATGTGTTCAACCTCGCGGCAAGTCTTGGATGCGAGGAAACCTCGGTGATTTACGGGCACGGCGGGGAGCGCGTACCGTCCGAACTTGGGTACTTGAACGCGAACTGGGTCGAACAGAAGCAGCAACTCGGAACCGGCCATGCGGTGATGCAGGTAGCGGATTCGATCGGTGATGATCAAACCACCGTGCTGGTTCTGTATGGAGACGTCCCCCTGCTGCGGAAAGCAACCGTGCAAAACCTGCTTGATCGTACCGATGAAAATACCTTGGCACTGCTGACGATCGATCTCGACGATCCCTTCGGATATGGCCGGATCGTCAGGAATCCGGCAACCAATCGGATTGCAAGGATCGTGGAAGAAAAAGACGCGAGCGAGTCCGAAAAACGACTCACCGAAGTCAATACCGGAATTGTTGCGGTGCCGGGCAATTTGCTGAGAAAATGGCTGTCGGAATTGAAAAACGACAATGCCCAGGGCGAATATTATCTGACCGACATCATCGCGTTGGCGGTGCGGCAAGGCTGCCGGGTCGAGTCGGTTCGGGCACTTGATCCGGAAGAAGTCCTCGGAATCAACGATCGCGTGCAGCTTGCTTATCTGGAACGCGTATACCAGAGACGACAGGCCGTGGCGCTAATGACCGCGGGAGTGACCCTCAAAGATCCGGAGCGTTTCGATCTGCGCGGGCAGATCGTCCAGCTCGGAAGGGATGTCGAAATCGATATCGATGTGATACTTGAAGGCCGGATCAGCCTCGGTGACAGCGTGCGGATCGGTTCCAACTGCGTAATCCGGAATACCCGGATCGGCGACTACGTCGAAGTGTTGCCGTATTCGCTGATCGAAGGCGCGGAGATCGGCGATTTCAGCCGGGTCGGTCCGTTCGCAAGAATCCGGCCCGAAACGGAAATCGCCGATCATGTCCATGTGGGTAACTTTGTCGAGATCAAAAAATCATGCGTCGGCAGTGGTTCGAAAATCAATCACCTGAGCTATATCGGGGATGCCACGATTGGAACGCGGGTCAATATTGGAGCGGGGACAATTACCTGCAACTATGATGGCGTGAACAAATACCGGACCGTTATCGAAGACGAAGTCTTCGTCGGATCGGACACGCAGTTGGTTGCTCCGGTGACGGTTCGGAAAAGATCGACGATCGGAGCGGGTTCGACGATCACGAAAGATACTCCGGAGGATCAGCTGACACTGAGCCGGAGCAAGCAATGTACGATCAAGGGCTGGGTGCGCCCGAAAAAGAGGAGTGCGTAGTATGTGTGGCATTGTCGGCGCGGTCGCGCAGAGGGATGTCGTCCCGATTCTTCTCGAGGGCTTGCGGCGCCTGGAATACCGCGGATATGACTCGGCCGGGATTGCTATTTTGAATGGCAAGAACATCGAGCGGAAACGCAGACTGGGCAAAGTCGCAGAATTGAGCGACCTCCTGGATCGCGAGCCGCTGCGCGGAAACACCGGGGTCGCGCACACCCGATGGGCGACCCACGGGGCTCCCAGTGAAACCAATGCGCACCCTCACATCTGCCGGAACAGGGTGGCGATTGTTCACAATGGGATCATCGAAAACCACGAAGATCTGCGGCAAAGGCAAGGCGAGAACGGCCACTCCTTCGCTTCGCAAACCGATACCGAAGTGGTGGTTAACGAGATATACGACCATCTGAAGGGCGGCGTTTCGCTGCTCGAAGCGGTCAAGGCAACACTCAAAAGCTTGCAAGGCGCCTATGCGCTCGGGGTCGTCTGCATCGACGAGCCCGAGACCGTGGTCGCCTGCCGCAAGGGGAGTCCCTTGGTCATCGGAATCGGGATCGGAGAGAATTTCATCGCATCGGATGTTGCGGCGCTGATTCCGGTGACTCAACGCTTCATATTCCTGGAAGACGGGGATATCGCCGAAATCGGCCGCGAAACGGTGAAAATTTACGATGAATCGGGCCGTTCGGTCGAGCGGCCTGTCCGGGAAAGCCAACTGAAAGCCGATTCCGTCGAACGCGGCCAATACCGGCATTACATGCTCAAGGAAATATTCGAGCAGCCGCGCGCGATCGCGGAGACCCTGGAAGGCCGTTTCAACGGTTTGAAACTGCTCGAGGAAGCATTTGGACCTGGATGCAGTACGATTTTCGACCAAGTGGAACGAGTTCAGATTCTGGCCTGCGGCACCAGCTATCATGCCGGACTGGTCGCGCGTTATTGGTTTGAATCGATCGCGGGTGTCCCTTGTAATGTGGAAATCGCGAGCGAGTTTCGTTACCGCGATCCGATCTTGAGCCCGAAGACCTTGATCGTGACCGTCTCCCAATCCGGTGAAACGGCCGATACGCTCGCGGCTTTGCACGAAGCCAAGCGACTCGGCGCGCAACACTCGCTCGCGATTTGTAACGTAATGGAAAGTTCGCTGGTCCGCGATTCAGACCTGGTTTTACTGACCCGCGCAGGGCCCGAAATCGGCGTCGCATCGACCAAGGCATTCACCACCCAACTGGTATCGTTGATGCTGCTGGTCATCGCGATCGGCCGACGATTCAAACTCGATCCGGTCGGGGAAAAAAAGATCGCGTCGCAATTATTCAGTCTGCCGGCGCGTGTCGAGGACGTTCTGGCGCTGAATGACCAGATCGAAACATTGTCGGAGCGCTTCGCCGACAAGCAGCACACGCTCTTTCTCGGCCGCGGAAGCCACTTCCCGATCGCGATGGAAGGCGCGCTCAAGCTCAAGGAAATCTCCTACATCCATGCCGAAGCATACGCGGCCGGGGAACTGAAACACGGGCCGCTCGCGCTGGTCGATTCCGAGATGCCGGTCATCGCGGTCGCCCCGAACAACCCGCTTTTGGAAAAACTCAAATCCAATCTACAGGAAGTCAGCGCGCGCGGCGGGCAATTGATCGTATTCGCGGACGAAACCCTGAAAGTCAAAAGCGACGAAAATGTCTATGTCCTGACCGTAACCCCGACCGAAAACGAAATGTCGCCGGTCATATTTACGATCCCTTTGCAATTGTTGGCCTACCATGTCGCGATTATCAAAGGCACCGATGTGGATCAGCCGAGAAATTTGGCTAAATCGGTGACCGTTGAATAAATTCGGTTTGTAGGCGCAATATCAGCGGATTACCGACTCTTTGTCAGGCTCGCTCGGCAAGCGTGATGAGATACTCGCGGCCCCATCGTACCTTGCCGTCCGCGGGCGTAACGTAACCGCGGTATAGCTCGATCAGATCCTCGCGGAAGGCGGCCGCCTTCTCCAGCGGGAGTGCGTGGTATGCCCGGTGAGTCGGTCCGTATCGGTCGATGAACAGATCGGCAAGCTGTTCGGGGGTGTCCGCGTATTCCGGGCAGTCGTAGCGTTCGAAACGGTAGTCCCGAAACGACGAACCGAGGAGCCTCCTCACCTTCCCCTCGTCGCCCCACTCGAAGGGGCTCGGAACGCCCGCCGGCGGAGGTATGTACGTGCCGGTGACTGTGAACATGCGCCCGACTCCGCTCTCGGGCGTCCAAGCCTGGATCGCGACGCGGCCACCCCGCTTCGTGACCCGTGCGACTTCATTGGCCACCTTCTGTTGATCGGGCGCGAACATCAGACCGCACGAGGACACGACTACATCGAAAGTGCCGTCCGGAAATGGAAGCTCTTCCGCGTCGCCCACCTTCCAGGTGATGTCGTCGTATCCTTCTTCTGCGGCATGCTGCTCTGCAATGGCGAGCAGTTCGGGCGTGAGGTCCAGTCCGGTCACCTCGGCGCCGCGCGCACGCGCCACGAGAGCCGTGTTTCCGGTTCCGCAGGCAACGTCGAGCAAGCGATCGCCGGCGCGGATGCGCCCGCTGCGCACGACATGGTCGGCGACCGCCAGGATGCCTTGAGCGATCCGGTCGTAGTCGCCGGCAGCCCAAGTGGCTCGATGTTTCTGCTTCAGCTCAGTGAAATCCGGCATTATGTGTCTCCGTTTCTTTGAATCTGCAACTGGCCTCACGCTGACGTTTAAGACCAACGATCGTCACGTATCTGAAGCATTCCGTTTTCGACCCGCAGCGGAAAACAATGCAGGTCTTCGTAGGCCGGCGGGGTCAGGGCCTTGCCGGTTCTGATGCAGAAGCGCGCGCCGTGCCGCGGGCAGATGATCTCGTCCCCCTCGCGTTCGCCGCTGGCCAGTTCCATGCCGTCGTGGGTGCAGATATCCTCGATCGCATAAAACCGGCCGCCCAGGTTGAATACCGCGACCTCCGAACCGTCGACCTCGATCACCACGCGTTCGCCCTCGGCGAATGCGCGGGTCTGAATTACGTCGATCCATTCAGTCATCCGGGTTTCCGGAAACCGTTTGCCGCGCGCTCATTCGGTCGACACGGATTTTTCTTGATTTCTGATCGCGGCGTCCAGCGTGTGCCAGGCAAGCGTTGCGCACTTGACCCGTGCCGGATACTCCCTGACGCCCGCGAGCACTTGGAGTTTCCCGAGTTCCTCGAGCTTGACATTGTCATCCTTTCCCGTAGTGATCTTATGGAAAATATCGAACATCCGTCGCGCATCGGCCTCGCTTTTGCCCTTGACCATTTCGGTCATCAACGACACGGAAGCCGTAGAAATCGCGCAGCCAGAACCCTGAAAGCTCGCATCCCGGATGATGCCGTCCTGGATATTCAGATACAGGGTCAGCCGGTCGCCGCACAAGGGATTGAAGCCCTCGACGGTGCGATTGGCATTTTCCATGACATGGAAATTACGAGGGTTGCGGTTGTGGTCGAAAATCACCTCCTGGTAAAGGTCTCTCAAATCGCCCATCATCGGCTGAATACCTCAATGACTTCTTTCAGCCCGCTCATCAGAACATCGATTTCTTCAAACGTATTGTACAGCGCAAAGGATGCCCGGGCCGTTGCCGGCACCTGGAAAAAATCCATGACCGGCATCGCGCAGTGGTGACCAGCGCGAATCGCGATGCCGAAATGATCCAGCACGGTTCCGATATCGTGCGGATGGACTTTTTCCAATACGAAGGAAAGGATCGCGCCCTTGTTCGCGGCGGTCCCGATCAATTTCAGTCCGGCTATCCGAGCGGCTCTTTCGGTCGCATAATCGAGCAAGCGTTGCTCATGTTCCGCGATGGCCTCCATGCCGATCCGATCCAGGTAATCGAGCGCCGCGCCAAGGCCCACGGTATCGGCGATGCTCGGAGTCCCCGCTTCGAATTTATACGGAAGGCCGTTGTACTCGGTGTTTTCGAAGCTAACCCGCCGAATCATGTCGCCGCCACCTTGAACAGGCGGCATGGCTTCCAATAATTCGCGTTTGCCGTACAGCACCCCGATTCCGGTCGGCCCGTACAGTTTATGTCCCGAAAAAGCATAGAAATCGCAATCGAGTTTGCGGACATCGACCCGCATGTGCGGGATCGCCTGGGCTCCGTCCAGCATGACCGGAACATTGCGCCGATGCGCGAGCGCGATCAATTCCTCGACCGGATTGATCGTACCGAGCGCGTTCGACATATGCGAAACCGAAACCAGACGGGTGTTGTCGGACAAGAGGACTCTGAATTCATCGACCCGCAATTCACCCTTCGGATTGATGGGGGCCACTTTGAGCACCGCGCCGGTCCTTTGACAAAGCATCTGCCAGGGTACGATATTGGAATGATGTTCCATCGCGGTGATCAGAATTTCATC
>JAKEEL010000026.1 GCA_022616595.1 Methylococcaceae bacterium | reverse complement strand
CTTCGGTGGCTTCGGTGGCTTTCTCAACCGCAAACGCGATGGCTTGCCCGGTCCTCAGACCATCTGGATCGGATTGCAACGAAGCAAGGATTTTGCGCTGGCGATGGAGGCGTTACGTGCGGCCGAGAAACCGGGTTGTGGGTAACGATGTGCGTTAGAGTTAACTAAAATCGGTGGTATATGATACCTATGTCAAAGTGCTTTGAATAGTCGGAATATTGTGAAACGCAGGGTAATTTTGTTCTGTGTCGGAAGTTATTGATTTCTAGCGACGTCTCGATTGCTGAAGTTTGGTAACACATTGACCAGGCAGCATATTTCATCGTGCTACAAAGTTCCAATCAACATGAATTGTAACTTACTGTATTGGCAATGTTATTGCGAGAGAATAAATCAACCCTGTTGTGAAACGTGTCGGATAGAAAACACTGTTAATCTCACAGAAAGAGGATTTTTACGCTAGTTCAATGCAAATTGCAATGCTTTGTCCTCGATAAACGTTGCTAATTTCGGGAGGTCCGAAGTGGAAAAGACGAACGTATGGCTCTTTTTCGGACCTTCTTTCTTTGATGAATAAATTACCTCTCTTGTTATCGTCGCAATCGAGTGATATTGCTGAACGATACATTTGTCGCCTGTGCTTAAATGCTAACTTTTTACTAGAGCGATGCTCCTCAGATTCCACTATAGCGGTCGTTTTTTTTGTTCTGATTAGCCGGTTGGCGATACAATTCGTCGATGATTGGTCAAAAGCTGATGGGCATGAGCGAAGAATTCGAACAACGCGCCGCTGAACTGGTCGATGCGGGCAGGGCGCTGTACATGCAGGGTATGGTGCCAGCCACGAGTGGCAATTTTTCCGCGAAATTGTCCGACGGTACGCTCGCGGTCACCGTATCCGGGCGCCACAAGGGCAGGCTCACTCCGGCCGACATCATGCGGGTCGATGCCGAAGGCCGTTCGCTCGATGGACGCAGGCCTTCCGCGGAAACCCGGCTGCATGTCCAAATTTACCGTGGAGACCAGACTGCGCGCGCGGTACTGCATCCGCATTCGATCCATGCGACCCTGTTGTCGAAACATCATCCAGGCCCTGTGAAGCTTCAGGATTACGAATTATTGAAGGCTTTCCCCGGAATTGACACGCACCGCTCGCGCGTGACCGTGCCGGTCTTCGAGAATGACCAGGATATTTCCCGGCTGGCTGGCCAAGTCGATCGCTGGATGACCGAGAACGCCGATCCGATTTTCGGTTACCTGATCCGGGGACACGGTTTTTATACCTGGGGCGACAGTGTCGAGTCGGCGATGCGTCATGTCGAGGCCTTTGAATTTCTGTTTGAATGCGAAATGCGCATGCGTTATTTCAATCCATGAGGAGCCAACATGAGTACCCTGAGCATTTACGATGAGGCAGGCACGGCGCTTGCCCCGAGTACCCGGGATTTCAACGCGATCGCCGGGTCGCTCGCGGCACTCGGCGTGCAGTTCGAACGCTGGTGCGCGGATCAGCCGCTCGCCGCCGAAGCCGACCAGAAAGCTGTGTTGAATGCCTATCGGGAATCGGTCGACCGCCTGAACAAGCAATACGGTTTCCGCTCCGTGGATGTCGTGAGCCTCGGCCCGGACCATCCGAACAAAGAGGCTATGCGGCAAAAGTTTCTGAACGAGCATACCCACGGCGATTTCGAAATCCGTTTTTTCGTGGACGGCAAGGGTTTGTTCTATCTGCACATTGCCGGCAAGGTTTATCTGGTGTTGTGCGAAAAAGGCGATCTCATCAGTGTGCCCGCGAACACCACGCACTGGTTCGACATGGGAACAAATCCCGATTTCAAGTGTATTCGCTTCTTCACGACCGAGAACGGCTGGGAGGCCGAATTTACCGGCAGCGGGATCGCGCGGCGCTTCCCGTCATTCGACGACCACCTGGCGCGGGTATGATTTCCGCCATCGTGACCGATATCGAGGGCACCACGTCTTCGATTTCGTTCGTGCACGATGTGCTGTTTCCGTACGCGCGTGAACATATCCGGGCGTTCTTGGTGAGCAATGCCGAAGGCCGCGCCGCGCCGCATATCGAAGATGCGCGCCGCGCGGTCGGGCGACCGGAACTACCCCTCGATCAAGTCGCCGATCAACTGATCCAATGGATCGAAGAGGATAAGAAAATCACCCCCTTGAAAGCGCTGCAAGGCATGGTTTGGGAACAGGGATTCAAAAATGGCGATTTCACGGGGCATGTGTATCGCGATGCCGTGGATTGTTTGAGAGACTGGCATCATCGCGGTTTGAAAATTTACGTCTATTCGTCGGGCTCGATATTCGCGCAGAAACTGTTGTTCGGCTTTTCCGATTTTGGCGACCTGAGGCCCTTGTTCCGCGGTTATTTCGATACCACGACCGGCGCCAAAGTCGATGCCGGGGCCTACCGTAAAATCACGGCCGCCATAAACTTGCCGGCTAATGAAATCCTGTTTTTGTCCGATGTTGAAAAAGAATTGGATGCGGCGCGTACCGCCGGATTGCAAACCCGGTGGCTGGTGCGCGAGGGCCGGTTGAACCCGAAAGCCTCCCATCGCCAGGTCGCAAGCTTCCGCGATATCGATTTTTCGGTGATGTAAGGCCGGGCCGGGTGCGCCGGGTCTATACGGATCCCGTGGCGGCCGCTTCTTCGAACAGGACGAAATTCTCGAGCTTCACATGGGTCAGATCCATGCGCGTGAAAAAGGCATTGCAGGCCAGAGTCGATGCCAGTGTACGCAAGTCGCTGGCCCAATGCGGGATGTAAAAGGGACCCGCCAGAAAACCGCTTTCGAAATACGGGGCGAGTTCGATCACATCCCCGATGCTAAGCCGGCCCGCGAACAATGCATTGGCCAGTTCTGGGCGATTCTCGTGAATCGTGGTCGCGAGAAAGGCCATGACTTCCATCATGCCTTTCAGATAAACCGTGTCCTTGGTAAATACCGTTTTACCCCGGACATCGCCTCCGCGGAAGCACCGCACGGCGGACTGGTAACTCTCCTCCTCGCTCTGACCGGCTTCCAGAAATCCTTTGAAAATCTCGATGAAATCGGCCCCGTCGAGCGCCCGCGCAATGGCTTTGATGCGCAATGCGATGCGGCGCAGGCGCACGATGTCGAGCGAAAGCGTCATCAGTTCCGCCAAAACGGCAATTCCTTCCTGCGTCCGGGTCGTGCGCGGCGCGCCGAGGGACAGCAATCTCAGGTTCTTTTGACGTTTGCCATTGTGCATGGTCGCGGCGTGCACATGGGCCTCGTGCTCCAAAAGCTGTTCCAGATCGAGTTCGGAATACAAGGCTCCGGCACGCAGGCGTATGCGGCTCGATCCCGCGATGGCCTTGGACGGCAGCGAGGGATCGATCACGACCTCGACCCTGTCTTCCACGAAAAATTGGTCGATGGCCGCCTGCAGGCGTAGCGCGAAGACTTCGACCGGAATGTCGGCGACCGTTGGCGGCACCACGTAGCTGCCGAGCAGTTCATCGGTCTTGGCCAGGAAATATTCCGCGGCGTCCAGCGCGGTCCAGTCCTGCGTTTTGTATCGGTCGTTGGGTTTGCCGTACAGCTCGATTGAATAACCCGTGAAACCGGGCGTGCCGATCGCGCCCAGCATGCGCGCGGCGGATACGTAACTGCGCGCGGTCTTGAAAATCAGGTTGTCGAGCGGGTGGCCGCGGTCGCATTGCGACTGCATGGTTTCGAGAATCCCGATCTGTTTGCTGAAATCCTGGGGTTCCAGATGCACGTCCGGGAGTTCGGGCCGTCCCGCGCGCCAAGCTTCGAGAAATTTCGCCTCGGCCTCGCGCGGCCAGGTCAGCGCGGCGAGAATTTTGATCGGTTGAACGGTGTCGGCCAGCAGCGCGTCGTGCTGGGTGGTTTTTTCAAGACGTGAAGGTTGCATAACTCAAAATAGTGCGGTGAAGCAGGTTGGCCGTGGATTCCGATCCCTTCGAACACCCGACCGCTCGCGCAGCCGGGACGATTAGTTTTTACCCGAAGTGTTCAACTTCGGTCAATGAATTTCAACGCCGCACTTTGATCCCAAAATCCAGTCGCGGAATTTGAGATTACCACCAAAATTGACAACCCATCGGCCAGTGATTATAGTTCCTTCGAACAAAAAGGACCGATTATTTTTCCTGTTCGATTGAAAACCCCGCTTTCTTCAGGCCTTCTGTAAAGACTTCGGCAAGATCCTCGAAAGGAAACCAGAAATCCAGGATTTCCTTCATCTTATGGGCTGCGTCCGGCCACAGATCGAACATTCGTGCGAGAGCTTTACGCGCTTCCTGCTGATTGCCGAGATAGCCGTGGATGACCGCGAGATTCATTTGGAATGGAAAGAAGTCGAGCGCGGCGAAGCGGTCGATCGCGTTCAACGCCTCCGGGTAACGGCGACCATGCAGGTGATACAAGGACAGCGCCAGGTAATGCCAGTTCGGATGATAGGGATTCAGCTTCATCGCCTTTTCGACCATTTCCAAGCCCCGCTGCCACTGTCCCACCAGCATCAGATGCATCCCGATGACAGCGAGATTATCCGGGCGGGAAGGCGCCAGACTCAGCGCATGCTCCGCCATCGCCAGGAACTGCGCCCGGCCCTTGCGGTAGAACAGCGTCATCGCAAGAATGTAGTTCGCCATGACATTGCGGGGTTCAAGGGCGACGGCTTTTTGAGCGGTGCTTAGAAATTTTTCTGCGAGGCTGGACAGGCGTGAAGCCTGGTTAAAGCCGAACAGCGCTTCTCCCAGGTATACGTTGGCCAGCGCGGCCCAGGCATCCGCGTAATCGGGTTCTTCACCGATGGCTGTTTCCAGGGACTCGCGCGCCCTGAGATGCGTCTCAGCGGTGAAGCGCTCCTGGTATTCGTGATACCGGAAAACCGCGAGATAGGTTCCCAGGTGCTCAGCCGGTTTGCGCTTGAACGACCTGTAGATAACGCCGTGCGGATCGAGCAGTGTAGCGGCGACTTCGCATGCGACCTGCTCCTGGATGTCAAAAAGGCTCGACGAGGACAGCCGAGCGGAAAAGCTCTCGGCCCAGTAGATCGCTCCGGATTTACATTCCGATAGCTTGAAGCTGATCCGCATCTCATCAGCGTCCGTGCGTATCGTGCCGCGCAGTAGGTAGCCGATCAGACCGGGGGTTTCCGAGGCGCTTGAAACGCAAGGCTGAGCGTCCGTTACGTCAGCCGCATATACGATGATGAAATTTTCGTAATAACCGCTGAGACGGGATATCAGTTCCTCGGACATTCCGGTCGAGAGGTATTCCAACTCCGAGGCGCCGCCAATCGATTTGAGCCGCTCAACGGCCAGAAGAATACATTCGAATCGCTCCGATGTCCCGGGCGCCGGGTCGGGCACAAGCGTAAATACCGGTAGATAACTGCCTTTATTTAACACGATTCTGATCGGTTCATCCCGGCCCTCCTCCGCGTAATAGGCGTTGAGCATCTTGCGCAAGCGAGTTATGGCAGTCCTGACGATCGAATCGACCTGAGGATCGTGAGTTGCGGGACGATCAAACAGTTGAACGCCCAAAGCGTAAGCCTTTAATCGAGGCTGACCGGCCAACTTTGACTCGACGACGAACGACAACAGACGGTTGCTACCGGGAGATCCTTTAAAGCGTTTGCTGGACGTTATCCGGGACAGAGCAGCACGAACCAGATCCGGATCGATGTCCGTGTTTATGTTTTTTTTTTTGCGCTCAAGCCAATTTTCCCTCAGAACAGAACTCCACACCACTCGGCGATGTAACAGTTACATGCTTTATGAGTTTGTATCCATAGTGTAGCTTAATAAGCTTTCAAAAGGCGACAGACCCGACAGCGATGAGCTTTTTGTCCATCGCACAGGCTGACGATTATCCGGATGACCGAGGTACATTGCACCGACCGGAACACTGATCAAAGCCGACGCAGATCGGGGCGTTGTTGACGGTTCGAGCGACGGAATGGATATTAACGACGATTAACGAACACTTCCTAAACACGAGAGAGAACGTTATGTATAAAACAGTGGTTGTATGGATCGGTGGTTGCGCGTTGTTGAGCACCCCTGCATTTGCGGCCAAGCCCAGTTTCGATTGCAGCAAAGCCACGCATGAGGTTGAAATCTTGATCTGTAACGATGATGAACTGGCGGCCCTCGATGTCAGTTTGAACGACCTGTACAAAATCGTATATAAGAACACGCCCGCGGCAGCGCAAAAACGGCTCAAGACCGAACAAATCGGTTGGTCGAAAGGACGCAATGATTGTTGGAAATCGGACGATCAGCGCGCTTGCGTCAAAGGCGAATACGAGACAAGGATCAACGAACTAAAAGATCGGTGAGATTCGAACGAATTGACTTGAAACGCAGATCGCGGAAATGCCGTGAACCTGGTTTTTGAAACGAAGGGCGACACGTTTGTTTCGTTAAGCCGGGCCGCGACAGTCCCAAGCGGTGCGTCAATCCCCACTCGCACCGCTTAAAGTAGATTCCCCGCGCGGAGCTGTGCAGTGCCATTGGGGTCAGACACGATTTCGATTGAAAAACGCGGAATTATCGTGTCGGACCCCGTCTCTTTTTCTTTTTTAAGAGCATCCCGGAATCCGCAAACCCTATCCAGGCTTCTTGCGTTCGTTTGATGGTATAATTATTTTTAACCGATTTAATCCGGTTGAAGAACCGGCGGTCTGAATTCTTGAAGAGGCATCCATGACCGATAATATTGAAAACCTGATACTTGAGCATTTACGGGCCATAAGAGCAGAAATGGGTTCCACGAAAGATGACCTGCGTGAAATCAAATCACGGGTCACCACTCTGGAAGCGGGGCAGGCGACGATTATCCAGCAAATCGGACATCTTACCGGGATGGCTGCCGAACAACACGTTCGATACGACAGGTTGCTGGAACGAATAGAAAGACTGGAGCGTCGGCTGGATATCGTGTAATCCCGGAGCAAGGAATCCGCATGAAACCTCGCGGACGGCCTCGGCCGGGGCGGTATTCTGAAAACGCCGACCCTGGACCTGAACGGGTTTCTCCATGCCCATTCGAAGACCCGTTTCAACTACGTCCATGCTCACACCGAAGGAAGCCCGAGGAACGGCGATCTTCACGTTTCTCAAGCCCGTTTCGAATTCGACTTTTGGCCTGCGTCGGAGCGCATCGATTTCTTTCGATGGTCTTTTACCCGCTCGAAATACGATTCCGCTCTTCGATCTGGATGATGGACCCCGGTATTCGGCACTATCAATTTCGACCTGACCCTGACACCCT
>JAKEEL010000025.1 GCA_022616595.1 Methylococcaceae bacterium | reverse complement strand
CGGGTTTCGGACAGGACCCCGGCCGTTCCCCATCGCATATTTCGGAATAATTCCGGAAGCGGTTTTTTCATGCCGACCAACACATAACCCCCGTCCTCGGCCGGTCCTAGGACCACATCGCTGCCGTGATGAAGTGCCCGCAGGACATCGATCAGGTCTTTCTGTGTGAGAGACGGACAGTCGCAGCCGATCAACACGACAGCGCTGGAAGTCGCCAGATTTATCGAAATTGCCCGTTCCATTCGATCGCCAAGATCCGTCCCTACCTGGGTACGCAGGCTGATCGGATAGAGCTTTGAAGCGTTTTGGAACACCGGGTGCTTGGTAGTGGGGCTGCACCACAATTGAACCGGGCAGAGCCGGCGCTGGTGAACCCGATCCAGGGTTTCGAACAGCAGCCGGGTCTGGAACTTCGCTGCTTGTGCGGCCCCAATTGCGGGTTGCAGCCGGGTCTTGACCTTTCCGGGTTCCGGTGCTTTCGCAAAAACGATCAGGCAGGAGTCCGGAAAGGTACGCCGAACCGTCTTCGGATTCCCTAACAACAGCAATTTCCACCGGGAACATTCTGGCGATGCGCTGCGCCTTTGGTGTCAAGGACCGGACGAGTAGTCCCGGCCGGCGCGCACCAAGTCTTGGCTTCCATCGCAAGCGCCGGACTGATCCCGATAAAGTCATCCGGATACCGATCGATCAGCATGTTAAAGGTCCGCTCGCAAACCGCGATCCGTTCCGCGCGCGGGTAGTAGTGCCCGTCGTCGTCATGGATTTGCGAGAAGGGGCCGCGGTAAATCACCGCGTGTCCCTTATCCAGACACTCGCTGCCCTGCCCCTTGAACGCGGTGACCGTCACGGAGCGAAATTCGATCCCCTCGATCGTTCGCCAAGGGGAATCATCCCATTTTGCAATGCAGACTCCCTGAAAACCGGCCTCGACAAACGCATTCACGAAAGACTGTTCCTGCATCGCGCCGGAAATGCATCCGCTCCACAGCAGGGGGTCGGCCTTCAGGTGCCCGGGTACCGGTTCGTCGCTCACGATATCCGCGATCGCAACGCGCCCGCCGGGTTTGGTGACCCGGAATATTTCATCGAGGAGGCTGCGCTTGTCGGCTTCTTCGACCAGATTCAACACGCAGTTCGATACCACCAAATCGACCGAATTATCGGCGATCAGCGGAGATTGTAATCTGCGCTCGGATTTCCAGGCATTGAACCTGGCAAGCTGTGCGGAACTTCCGATCGGATGATCCGACAAGTAACGGTCCACGGCTTCGAGATCCAGCCTCAGGTCCTGGATATAGGCTTTGCGAAACGACACGCGATCGGAACCGATCTTCTTCGCCATCTCGGACTGGTATCTGCGGGCCAGAGAAAGCATGTCGTCATTCATATCGACTCCGATCACGCCCCCCCGCTCGCCGACCAACTGGGCCGCGATATAACAGATTTTTCCGGAGCCGGAGCCCAGATCCAGCACCAGATCGCCTTCCCGGATGTAGCGCGAAGGATCGCCGCAGCCGTAATCTTTCTCGATCACTTCCTCGGGTAATATACGCAGCAGATCATTGTCATAGTCGACCGCGCAACAGAGCGATGGCTCCGCCGATTCCGCTCCTTTTGAATACCGTTCGAGCACACTGTTTTCAACGTTCATTTCGATTCCTCGCCGCTCCCCGCTCTCTGAAACGGAGTTGTGAAAATGTCAATCAGGCAAAATCCAAACCTACCGGCTCCGCATAAAATATTAAAAAAATCATTGCGTTTACAACAACTCTCCAAGGCTGGCGCACGATGCTGGCAATCAGCCCTGAATTTCAGGGCTGAATTCATGCACGGCCTCGACCATGACCTGAACCTGGTCGGGATCGACGTCTGGAAGTATGCCGTGTCCCAGATTGAATACATGGCCGGAACCTCTCCCATATTGATCCAAGGTGAATCGAACCTTTCGCCGGATCACTTCCGGTTTGGCATGAAGTACCATCGGATCCAGATTGCCCTGGAGCGCGACCCGATCGCCGACCCGGAGCCTGGCAGCGGCCAGATCGGTCGTCCAGTCGAGTCCCAGCGCCGAAAAACCGCTGCCCGCCATGCTTTCCAGCCATTGCCCGCCGCCCTTCGTGAAAAGAATAGCCGGCACAGGATTGTCCCCGCCCGCGTTCAGATTCAGACCTTCGTAAACCGCGCGGGCGTAGGACAACGAAAAAGTTTGATAATCCAGCGCGGACAATGTACCGCCCCAGGTATCGAAGAGCATGATCGCGTCAGCTCCGGCCGCGATCTGAGCGTTCAGATAACGGGTGACCGCCTGCGCGAGTTTATCGAGCAGGACATGGGTTGTCTGCGCATCATTGTACATCAACCCTTTGATTTTCTGAAAATCCCGACTGCTCCCCCCTTCCACCATATATGTCGCGAGGGTCCAGGGACTGCCTGAAAATCCGATCAGCGGTACCCTTCCCTCCAGGCCATTCTTGATCAGACGCACCGCATCCATGACATAACGCAGTTCAATTTCCGGATCCGGGATCGGCAGCTTCCGAACGTCGGCCGCACTTTGCAAGGGCCGTTCAAAATGCGGTCCATCCTGTTCAACGAAATGAAGGCCCAAACCCATCGCGTCGGGAACCGTCAATATATCAGAGAACAATATTGCCGCGTCGAATCGGTATCGGCGCAATGGCTGCAGCGTAACTTCACAGGCCAGTTCCGGATTGGTACAAAGATTCATGAAGCTGCCTGCTTTCTCCCGGACCCGGCGATATTCCGGCAAATAGCGGCCCGCCTGCCGCATCATCCAGACCGGTGTGCGCCGAACCGGACGGCGCAGCAAAGCGTCGATTAAACAATATGCTTGGTTTACGGTCATGAACTGCTGAATTATTCGGAGTCGGAATCGATCATCGCTTGATGCACGGACTTAAAACTCCGCGGCCAGGCGTTCTTGAAACCGGCCGGCAACTTGCCGGCTGCTTGTTTGGCCTCACTGAATGAAGGATAAGCGCCGGTGATCAACGCATACCAATTCGTCCCGCTTTTTTGTGTTTTAAAAATCGCCAACCCATCGAGTTGAGAATGCGAATCCAGGAAATGCTTCATGGCCTCGATCTTCGTAACCGCCAAAAGCTGCAATGTGAATTGCCGGGGATCCTGTTCGCGAATCCATCGATGGCCCCGGATCCCGGCAATGAAATCCTGCGGTTCAGCGTCCATTGCTTGATTGGATTCGGTTTCGACTGCGGATTCGGTCTTTGCAATCTCCGCAATCACAGAATCTTCCGTCTCGGCGTTCATAGCTTCATCGGCCTCGGTCGTTAACGCACCCGTATTTTCACCGGGTTGCGACACGTCTGTAACAGCCGCGCCCTGATCACCCGATTCGGGGGGCGACGGGGGCGCCGGCCTCTGCTCGGGTCGATTCAGTTCCGCGGCAGGACTTGAAAGAACGCTTTCCGGATCGGGGGCGGCCGGCAAGGTCTTCCCGGTCGAGTTTGGTAAAGAGTCAAGCAGCGGATCGTTTTCCGATCCGGATCGGAGAATCGCCGCCGCCGGCCGATTTGTATCGATGCCGGGCCGCGTTGGCGATTCCTGCCGAAGCCGTAGCGGATGCTCATCGAGTTGAACGGCAGTTCCCTCTCGACCTGAGCGAGTACCGGATAGGGAAGAAGTCTTTTCCGGAACCGCGGATTCATCGGACGATTTCAATAGCCAATACCCGACCAAAATCGCGCCGAATAAAGTAACCATAGCCACCATCGGCAATGAACTTAGGGACTTATTGTCGAGTTGCCCCCGGGACAGCTCAGGCAGTATTGCGACAATATTCCCCGGAACCCCATAACTTTTTCGATAGACGTACTGAATCAATGCGGGATTGATCGCCTTGAAGGATATCAGGGCACCGGGTTTTCCGGAAAGGTTTTGCAGGAATTCGCCGCATTGGTTTTCCGTTAGCGGAGGGATCTCGACGACCTGGCAATTCGCAACGGCCGGATCGGATGACAGAGTCAATTGAAGAAGGTCCGCGGTCATGGTAAAGATCGGCCGCAGCGCGGAATTGGCGTCTGCAAACCGACAAACTGCGGTGACGATGCCCGGCGCCATTTGGCCTGCGTCGTCGAGCAGCAATACCAGAAATCGATCGTCGCGCTTGAAGCGGTCCAGAATGTCCGTTAAATGGTCGCTATCCGACTTGTGAGGCGCGCTTCCGGTGTCGGCAGAGATCGATCCGGCCAGTGCGTCCAGAATGTCTTCGAATCGAGTGGCACTCGTGGCATTGATTCGACAAACGCTCCAATTTTCAACCCCGGCCACATGGACCAGATCGAGAATCGTCGATTTTCCGATCCCTCCAGGTCCACAAATCACAATTCCATCCCGGGTATTGGATATCAGATGCAGCAACAAATCAAATTTCTGCGAGCGTTCATTACTCACAAGCGGCCGTAACGCGCCATGCTTTTCGTTACCGACCGGAGGTTTTCGAGGCATTGCATGCCTTGCCGCGAGGTCAGTTCCTACCGTATTCATTCAATGTCGTTTCCAGCTGGACTCTATCTACAGTGCAAGGCAGCGCCGCCTTACCGATGCCGCGGAGAAGGATTAAACGGATTTTTCCGTCGACGTTTTTTTTGTCGACCGACATGATTTCGAGAAAACGCTCGGCAGTCATTTCAAGCGGAGGATTCACCGGTAGTTTGGCCCGCTGAAGCAAGTCTATGATCCGGTCAACATCATCCCGAGTCAACCACCCGAGACGATGCGACAAGTGCGCGGCTTGACAAATCCCGATCGCGACCGCTTCACCGTGCAGATAGCGCCCATATCCGATGCCGGTCTCGATTGCGTGGCCGAAGGTATGACCCAGATTCAGGATCGCGCGAAGGCCCGACTCCCTTTCATCTTCGGAAACCACCCGTGCTTTATTCGCGCACGAACGTTTTATCGCGAAAGCCAAGGCATCGTGATTTCTTTGTATCAGTAATTCTATATTGGCTTCCAGCCATTCAAAAAATTCCGGGTCCCGGATCAAGCCGTATTTCACCACTTCCGCCAGACCCGCGGATAACTCTCGGTTTTCCAGAGTCCGCAATACGCTTGTGTCGATAATCACACAGTCCGGCTGATAAAACGCGCCGATCATATTCTTGCCACGCGGGTGATTGACGCCGGTTTTCCCGCCGACCGAGGAATCGACCTGAGCCAGGAGAGTCGTCGGGATTTGTATGAAATGGATCCCTCTCTGAAAACACGCAGCGGCGAATCCGACAATATCCCCGATCACGCCACCGCCCAACGCGACCAGAGTCGAATTTCGGCTGAAGCGGTGCTGCATCAAGGCATCGAATATTATCTCGACAGTCTCCAGGTTTTTAGTTTGTTCTCCATCCGGCAGCACCAGCGTTTCCAACTTGAATTCCCTGAGCTTCCGAGTGACCGTGTCGAGGTACAGCGGCCCGACGTTGACATTGGTCACCACCATAACCTGACTGGAACGCAGATGCTTGCTCAGCAAATCGCTTTGTTCGAGCAAATCCGGGCCGATATGGATCGGATAGCTTCGCTCACCCAGATCAACTTCAAGAGTTTGTTGCATCGACTGCGTTTTAAAATTGAGGAGATTGAAAACCTTCGACAATTCGTTTGATGACCATCCGCGTGGAAAGGCTGCCGGTATCGACGATGATGTCGGAACATGATTGATAGAGCGGACCACGGACTTTCATCAGGCTTTCAAGGCTGTCCCGCGGTTGTTCCGGATTCAGGAGCGGCCGGTTGGCATCCCGCATGGTGCGGTCCATTTGACGAGTCACGGAACAACGTAAGTAAACAACGAATCCATTTTCGCTCAGACGCTGTCTGTTTTCAGGGGCCAGTATCGCTCCGCCGCCGGTTGCGAGCACAATCGGCGACAAACGGGTTAATTCTGCAAGCACGGCGCGTTCCCGTCTGCGAAAACCGTCTTCGCCTTCGTATTCAAAAATCATCGGGATGTTCACGCCGGTCCTCGATTCGATTTCCCAGTCGCTATCGTAAAAATCGAGTTCGAGCTGGCGGGCGAGTTGCCGGCCTATGGTGGTTTTACCAGCGCCCATCGGTCCGATCAAGTAAATATTCCTGGAACCCCTCATGGATCTAACAGCAAACAGAAAACCCCGGTGATTCTAACATGAACCGGATTGATCAGAGTCCCTCCAACAATCCCGCGCGATTACGGAGTTCCCGGCAAGCAACGGCCGTCGGAATGATCCATTAGCCTTTTCAGAATAAAAAAGCGGGGCATTGCCCCGCTCTTTACAACGAAAAGACCGATCATCAGATCGCTTTAATGCTCTCCTTGAGAATTCTAGGCGTTATGAAAATCAACAATTCCCTTTTGTTATCTTCGACATTGGTCCTGCGGAACAGCCACCCGATCCCCGGCAATTCTCCGAAAAACGGGACGCTGTCGACGTCATTCCGGGTCTCGCCGATATAGACTCCACCGAGGACAACAGTTTCGCCGCTTTCAACCTGAACACTGGTTTCGATTGCGCGCCGGTCAATTGCCAAACCGCCGGGGGTTTCCGTTCCCGCAGTGTCATTTTGCACCAATACGTCCATTAGGATCACATCATCCGGTGTAATATGCGGGGTCACCTCCAGCTTCAACACCGCCTTTTTGAACTGGGTATTGGTGCCGCCCAGGGAGCTTTGAGTTTGAAATGGTATTTCGACACCCTGTTCGATGCTGGCGGTATTCTGGTCCGTGGTCACGAGCTTCGGGTTCGATACGATGGTCAGCAGGTTTTCAGCCTGCGCGGCGGTCAATTCCAATCTCAGCAAGAACTCGCTGGCCTTGAACAGGACCACCCCCAAACCTCCGGTCGCGGCGCCAACCGCAAGGTCCGTGATAAGGTTTTCTCCCACGTTCCCCAGCACGCCGCCGGCCTGAAATCCGCTGCCGGTATTCGGGTCGCCGTTCTGTCCCGCGGCTTCCAGACGAACACCCAGTTCCCTGGAAAAGTTGTCGTTTGCGATGACGACCCTCGATTCGATCATGACCTGCTGTACGGCTTTGTCCAGCTGATTGACCAGCGTTCTGACGGCTTCAAGATTTTGCGGGGTGTCTTTGACGATCAACACATTCGTCCGGTCGTCGATATTCACCGTCCCGCGCTCCGATAAAATCGAACCCTGATTGGTGTCGCCAACGGTACTGGCCCCAAGATTGGTCTCGGGAAAGGTCAGGGTATTGGGCGAACGGGGCGGGATATATTCCTCCGTACCCTGGGTTGGCTGGGCTTCCTCGGTTTCCTGCACGCCCATCAGTACCTTCTGAATATCCGCGGCCTTCGCATATTTGATCTGAATGATTTCGGTTTTCAAGGGCTCCAGTTTTTCCTTGACCGCGTACGCCTCGAGTTCCTCTTTCTCGAGTTTGTTGATTTCGGGTATCGGACCGACCAGAATCACATTGCCGGTTTGACGCTTGGCCAGACCCTTCGACTTCAAAATGATATCCATCGCCTGATCCCAGGGGACATCATTCAAGCGCAAAGTAATGTTACCGCCTACGGTATCGCTGGCGACAATATTCAAGTTGGTAAAATCGGCCAGGATCTGCAGGACCGAACGTACCTCGATATCCTGAAAATTCAAGGATAAACGCTGTCCCGAGAATTCGAATTTCTTCTTCTTCGCAATTTCCTTTTCGGCCGGCGTCAACGGACGAAATTCAACCGTTAACAAACCCTCGGTCTGATAGGAAGAATAATCGTAGTCCGAGGTCAATGGAGTCACGACCATCGTCGTGCTGCTTCCGTCCCGCCGTGTATCGATACGGCGGATCGGGGTCGCAAAATCAGTCACATCGAGCGACTTGGCCAAATCCCCGGTGATGCCCGTATTGATGAAACGCAGGACGACCTTTCCACCCTGCTCCTGCATGTCAACGACAGTATTGGGATCATTCAGCGAAATCAAAATACGGCCTTCACCGCCAGCGCCGCGTCTGAAATCGATATTGCGGATGGTCTGCGGAGGAAGCTCGGCTGCTTTGGCCGCAACACTCGCAAAAGCGGGCTTGCCGGGGCTCTTGACAGGAGCCGCTGCGACCGACCGGCCTTCATTGCTGAGGGTAACGAAAAGGCTATTCCCCTCTATGCGCGTATCATAAGGCACGAGATCAAGCAGATTGATGACGACCCGGGTCCTGCCGGATGCTTCAACCGCGTGGATCCCGCTGGCAACGCCCTCATTAACCGGAATCATCTTTTTCTTCAATCCATTCGAGACCCCCATAAAATCCATGGAAATACGGGCCGGATTGTCGGTCTGAAACACTTTCGGTTCGACGGGCTCCCCGTCAAACTCAAGTTGAAACTGTAGTTGATCTCCGGGTAATGATGCAAACTCGATCGATTTCAAAGTCGACCCGGCGGCGTTCGCGAACGATGCATACACCGTGAAAAGAGCGAACAACAAACCAGTTCCCCAAAATCCGCGTCTCGCACTGGACTGTTGATCGAATGTATTGCGACTAATCTTCATGTTCATTTCTCACCCATTTTTCTCTGACAGCTTCACAGACGCCTGCCGTTCGCGCCACGATCCGGGACCATCCGGTATGATTTCCAGCAATTCAATCTGATTCTCCAGAATTCGCACGATCTTGCCGTGATTTTGCCCAATGTAATTCCCGTTGCGGACCCGATGGATGGTCCCGTCATTCGCCTGTATCAGGCCCCAAAGGCTGGACGACATGGTAACCGTCCCGACCATTCGAAGGGTATCCAGGGAATAAGACTCCAGTTCTTCACGCGGTCGGACCGAATCCGGCCTTACTCCGTTCTGAACCGCCACCTCATCGGTTTCTTCGTTAATATCGGTCGGGACGAAAGGATTCCGCAAATCGCTCGGATCGAACACGAATGTTTCGACGGTCTTGATTTCCGGCAAAGGCTCTATGGCACTTTTCTCACGGGCTTTGATTTGATTCACATAATCTTCCAAGTCCGCCATCTCGCCGCTCGTGCATGCCGACATCAAAACCGCGGCGCCAAGCATGACTAAATATCGAGTCGACTTCATGTTAAGGATATTGGTCTGTCCGAGTCGGTTCATCGTTTTGCCCTTCTCTTTTTCTGTTCGCTCGCAGCCACCGCCTTTTCACTCTCGTCGAGGTATCGATAGGTCTTGACCATGGCTTCCATCTTCATGAGGTCGGCACCGTCCTTCTGAGGTTTGATATTCACATTATGAATCGTCACAATCCTCGGCAATGACGCGAGTCCACTGACAAAGGTGCCGAACTCATCATAGGCACCGATTACGCGAATATTGATCGGCAATTCCGCGTAGAAATCTTGCTTGAGTTCCTCCTGCGGCTTGAATAGCTCGAATTCAAGCCCGCTGGCCAATCCGGTCTGCGAAACATCGACGAGCAGATTGGCGACTTCCGTCTTGTCCGGCAGCTGCCGGAGCATGGTGCCGAAGGTTTCTTCGATTTCCTTGAGTTGATCCTTATAAGCATCCAGGTTTATCGCCTTTTTCTGCTTGAGTTCGAAAGTACCCTTCAATTCAATTTCCTTCTTTTCCACTAACTCCAGCGCATCCAGCTGGTCCAGTGTATCCAACTTGATCCACAAACCGACAGCAATCGCACAAACTATGAATATGGTCCCCAATTTCACCGGCAACGGCCAATTCCCGGCGGCATCGAGTTCCCAATTGACTTCAGATAAGTTCATGATTTCCCTCCGTCATTCTCTTGATCCTGCTTTTTCTGCTGGACCTTCAGTTCGAAGCGGCTAACCCGACCCTGGTTGGAACTGCCCTTCGTTTCGATGATGGTTAACACCGGATTGGCGAGCCAGGGTGAAGACTCGAGATTACGCATATAGGCCGAAACTCGCGCATTGGACTGGGCGGCGCCGTCAAAGGTTAAAGTGGGTCCTGCCTGCTTCATTTCGGTAAGGTAAAGCCCATCCGGAGTCGTCGTTGCGATTTCCTCAAACAAGTGTACGATTTCGGGACGGCTTCCCTGCAGCTGCTGAATGACTTCCATTTTCGCGATGAATTTGCGCTTCTTGTCTTCCAACTCCTCGATTTCTTTGATCTTTTTGTCGAGAGCAGCGATTTCCGTTTCGAGAAACCGGTTGCGGTGATTTTGTTGGTCAATCAATCCTTCGATATGGCTGTGCACCATGAACATAATCAGCATAGCAACTCCTGCCGACCCTAGGATGGCCAGGAGGAAATTCTGCTGCTGCTGTTTGCGGAGCTCGTCGCGCCAGGGTAGTAGGTTAATTTTGGCCATCAGTCGAAACTCCTCAACGCCAAGCCACACGCGATCATCATCGCCGGGGCATCGTTACTCAGACTCTGGGGTTTGATGCGGCTGGACAAGACCATGTTGATAAAGGGATTCGCCACGATCGTCGGAGTCCCCAACTGCTCTTCGACGAGACTATCAATGCCCGATATGGACGCGCATCCCCCGGCCAGAACAATCGCGTCAATCCCGCGATGAACGCTCGATGAAACGAAAAACTGCAGCGATCTCGAAATTTGCTGAACCATTGCCTGCTTGAATGGCTCGAGTACATCCGAAACATAATTATCCGGGAGCCCGCCGTGTTTTTTCGCGAGCCCGGCCTCTTCATACGACAAGCCGTATCGTCTTTGGATTTCTTCCGTGAGCTGCTTGCCGCCGAAGCCCTGCTCGCGGGTATAAATAATTCGCCTGTTATGGATCACATTCAGAGTCGTCATGGTCGCGCCGATATCTGCGATCGCAATCGTCTGATGATCCCCTCCCTCCGGAAGTTGATCCGCGATCAAAGAAAAGGTGTTCTCCATCGCGTAGGCTTCAACATCCACGATCTTTGCCTTTACGCCCGCGATTTCCAACGCGGCGACCCGGTCTTCTACATTCTCCTTCCGGGAGGCGGCGAGAAGCACATCGACCATTTCAGGGTTCTTCTCACTCGGCCCCAAGACTTCGAAATCGAGACTCACCTCATCGAGGGCGTAGGGTATATATTGGTCCGCCTCGAGTTCGATCTGACCTTCCAGTTCATCACTGCTCATCGATCCGGGCATCGAAATAACCTTGGTGATCACTGCAGATCCGGCTACAGCGACTGCCGCGTGTTTGAGACGCGTGTTGGAATTTTTAACCACCGACTTAATGGTGTTACCGATCACTTCGACATTCGCGATGTTCTTGTCGACAACCGCATCCTGCGGTAATGGTTCGACTGCGTAGCTTTCAACTCGGTAACGGGACCCGTTCTGACTCAATTCCAGGAGCTTTACAGCGGCGGAACTGATATCGATCCCGATCAGCGGCGGCTTTTTCCGTTTTAAGAAAACCATAGTGACTCGATCGTGCTATAGGTTGAACAAGGTGTCAAAAGGCTTAACCTTCCGACTCGAAGATCCTTAAAGTCAATGAATTTTTCCCGACATGATTCATGTATCCTGTAGTATAGTAGCAATTGCCATTTTGCATAATGCATAACGATATTTTGTTAACCAATTCACTCTTGGCGCTCCGGAATATCCGCAAGCGGCACGCTTGTTTTTGCCTGTGACGACCCCCGAACCGAAAAAGAAATCGTTTCCGAGTCGCTGCCTGAAGTTCTTCATGATCGTTCTGATCCTAAGCGCTTTGCTCGCTGGCGCCGGTTCATACCTGATCTATCGCAAACTAGAGCCGGAATTGCCGGACATTACCGTTCTCAGTGACATCAAACTTCAGGTCCCGCTCAGCGTTTACAGCGAAGACGAAAAACTGATCGCCCAGTTCGGTGAAAAAAAGCGTATCCCGGTCGCGAACGCCAAAATTCCGAGGCGCCTGATGGAAGCGTTCATTGCCGCGGAGGATGATCGGTTTTTCAATCATCCCGGCGTCGATTACCAGGGTTTGGTCCGGGCGGCGGTTCATTTGATGTTGACCGGGCACAAAAGCCAGGGAGGCAGCACGATCACCATGCAGGTCGCGCGCAATTTCTTCCTGACCCGCGAAAAGACATTCATGCGCAAGCTGAAGGAGATACTTCTCGCGCTGAAAATTGAACGCCATCTGACCAAACTCGAGATTTTCGGTCTCTACCTGAACAAAATTTATCTCGGACACCGGGCCTACGGAATCGGCGCCGCCGCCCAGGTCTATTACGGGAAATCGGTCGATGAATTGAGCCTCGCGGAATGCGCGATGATCGCGGGCCTTCCCAAGGCGCCTTCACAGGCCAACCCGATCACGAATCCCGAGCGGGCGCTGGAACGCCGTGACTATGTGTTGAACCGAATGGCCGAGCTGGGCTACATCACGCGCGAGGAACTCGATCAGGCCTGGAAGCAACCGGTAGCCGCCAAGCTTCATGGCGATTCCATCGAGCTTACCGCGCCTTATGTCGCCGAAATGGTTCGCCAGAAAATGGTCGAAAAGTATGGTCCGGATGCCTTCACCAGCGGGTTTAAAGTCTATACCACCCTCTCGAGCCGTCTGCAGACCGCAGCCCTCAATGCCTTGCGGCAAACCCTTCACGAATATGACGAAAGACACGGGTACCGCGGCAGCGAGGGACGAATCCCGGCTCGCGCAAGCGCCGCCGAAATCCAGGAAACATTGGCCGCCTATCAGAAGGTAGGCGATACCCTTCCCGGAGTGGTCATCTCGGTGAATACCGACTCGGTGGTGGCTGAAGTACTCGGCGCGGGTCGAATCCAGCTTTCCCGGGAGGGAATGAATTGGGCCAGAAGGTATATTAACGAAAACAGTCGCGGTCCCTCTCCGAGTTCACCTGCGCAAATCGTCGCCGAGAGGGATGTTATAAGAGTCCGTCGAAACCCGGAAGGAACCTGGATGCTGACACAAATTCCCGACGTTTCCGGAGCCCTGGTCTCCCTGAAACCTTCCGACGGCGCGATCGTCGCGCTGATCGGAGGATTTGATTTCGACCGAAGCAAATACAACCGGGTTGTCCAGGCTAAACGGCAGCCCGGATCGGGCTTCAAACCGATCCTGTACACTACGGCCCTGGAAGAAGGTTTTACGGTATCGACCGTGATCAATGACGCCCCGATCGTCTATGTCGATCCGTGGACTTCGAAGGCATGGCGCCCGAAAAACTACAGTGGAAAATTCTACGGTCCGACCCGGCTCCGCGACGCGCTGAGAATGTCACGCAATCTGGTGTCGGTTCGACTGCTGCGGCAAATCGGGGTCGAGAAAGTCGCCCAAACCGCCATGCAATTCGGCCTTCCGTCCGAGCAGATTCCGAGAAGCCTTTCCCTTGCATTGGGCAGCGGCAGCGCGACTCCGCTCGAAATGGCCAGGGTTTACTCGGTATTCGCGAACGGCGGTTTTTTGATCGAGCCTTATTTCATTGCGCGAATCGAAAGCCGCGACGGCGAACTGATCGACGAGGCTTTCCCGAGAATCGCGTGTCCCCATTGCGGAGACATGGGAGACCAGAATCAACTGTTCGCCCCGAGGGTCGTATCGCCTCAAATCAATTATCTGATGACGTCTTTGCTGAAAGATGTCATACAAAACGGTACCGCGACGCGAGCAAAGAAGCTCGGACGCTTGGATATCGCGGGCAAAACCGGCACGACCAACGAACAACGCGACGCCTGGTTCAACGGATTTTCGCCTGCCTATACGACCATAACCTGGGTCGGATTCGACTCTTCAAAGCCGCTGGGAAACCGGGAAACCGGTGGGCAGGCCGCATTGCCCATGTGGATGTACTACACGGAAGAAGCCTTGAAAAACATAGCCGATGAGGAACTTCCGGTACCGGAGGGCATCAAAACCGCCTATGTCAACCGATATTCCGGATTTTTGAGTTCCGCCTCGGATCCCGATGCGATCCCCGAGATTTTCCGGGAAGAAGATACTCCGGGATCCGGAAACGTAGCGAACGGCTTTACGCCTTTTATCTCCAATCAGGAATCGGAGAACTCTCAGATTGAATCAATCTTTTGAAGCATCTGGCCAATAAAGAAAAACAGTTGATTGCCCGGGAGTCCGCGAAGATCCTGATCGAGGAAGGGATTGAAGACTTTCAGCTTGCCAAACAAAAAGCCGTGAAACGCCTCGGGTTGAGGCCTCCCCACCCCTTACCCCGAAACGAAGAAATCGAGAATGCGGTTGGTGAATACCACCGGTTGTTCCGCAGCCGGATTCAGGACTTGCACATCAGAAAGCTCAGGTCCGTCGCGTTGAAAGCAATGACTTTCCTCGAACTCTTTTCACCCAGATTGGTCGGCAATGTGGTCGATGGCAGCGCAGGCCAACACAGCCCGGTCGTAATCTACCTTTCCGCAGAAAATCCAGAACCGGTGGTGATATCCTTTCTGAACGCGAAGTTTCCTTTTGCGCAATCATCCCGGCGTCGCTTGATCGCAGGCAAGCAAACGGTGTATCCGGTGATCGAATTCATACTCGACGGCATTAAAATCGAGGCTCACATTCTGGCCGCGACGCTGTTCAGGGAATGCGTCCAAGGCCGAAAATCGTCCCTGCAAACCGCAACGATGGATCATGTTAGAAAGATTCTCGATCACGATCTGCCGGCAGATGGCCGCGATTGATCGACTACCCCCGTCGATCGGTGGCTATATAATCGCGCCTGGGCTTTCCGGTGTACAATTGACGCGGCCTTCCTATTCGCTTCGAGGGATCGGCCATGAGTTCCAACCAGTGTGATACCCACCCTGCTGTGCGCGCAATCGTAAACATCACCGTGAACATATCGACGGGTATATTCAGCGCTTTGTAGATAATTCCCGAATAAAAATCTACATTCGGATAAAGCTTGCGTTCTATGAAATAGCTATCTTTCAAGGCGACTTCTTCGAGGCCAAGCGCCAACTCGAACAAGGGATCTTTACTCGCCTGTTTTTCGAGTAATTCGTGACAGGTCCGCCGGATGATCGTAGCTCTCGGGTCGAAGTTTTTGTACACGCGGTGGCCGAAACCCATCAGTCTGAAAGGATCGTCCTTGTCTTTCGCCCTTTTGATAAATTCCGGAACGCGTTTGATATCACCGATTTCCGCGAGCATGCTCAGAACCGCCTCGTTCGCCCCCCCGTGGGCCGGACCCCAAAGGGCTGCGATCCCCGCCGCGATACACGCATACGGATTCGCCCCGGTGCTGCTGGCCAGACGTACGGTCGAGGTGCTGGCATTCTGCTCGTGATCGGCATGCAGGATGAACAAAAGGTCGAGCGCACGGGCCGCGGCCGGATTGAGATATTCGCGCTCGTCGATGAAAAACCTTTCGGAAGGTCTTGCGAACATCATATTCAGAAAATTCTTGCAATAGCCTAGATCGGCCCTCGGATACACAAAAGGGTCCCCGATGCTGTGTTTGTAACAGGCCGCGGCGATGATCGGCATTTTCGCGAGCATCCGTAACGCAGAAATCCGGCGGTGTTCAGGATCGTTCACATCGAGTTCGCTGTGATAGAAAGCCGAAAGCGATCCGACCACCCCGACCATCATCGCCATCGGATGGGCGTCATAATGAAAACCTTCGATAAAACCGCGCAGCTTTTCGTGAATCTTGGAGTACCACGTGATCTCGCTTTCGAATTTTTCGTACTCAGCCTTGCTCGGCAATTCTCCATTCATCAGGAGGTAGGCAACCTCGAGGAAATTACTATGCTCGGCAAGTTGATCGATCGGATAACCGCGATACAGAAGGATCCCTTCGTCTCCATTGATATAGGTAATATCGCTCTTGCAACTCGCGGTCGAGGTAAAGCCGGGATCGTAGGTGAAACAGCCCATATCCCGATTCAAATTCTGAATATCGACCGTGGGGTGGCCCAAAGTTCCTTCCAGCAACGGAAAAGAGGCTGTTTTTCCCAGTTTATCGTCGGAAACTTTAAATGAATTATTAGACACAGATGAACCTTTAGACTACCAGAGTTTGGAATATCAAGGCCTGAACGCCGATTGACCGATAAGAACCCAAGACGGCAAATTGCTGAAATCAGGAACCACCATATTTGCGACGAAACTTGTCGACGCGTCCCGCCGTATCGACGATCTTCTGTTTTCCTGTATAGAACGGGTGGCACGCGGAGCAGACATCGATATGCAGGTCCTTGCACAGGGTCGATCGTGTCTCAAATCGATTGCCACAACTACAGGTAACACTTATCGTTTTATATTGTGGATGGATATCCGCTTTCATGATCTATAAACCTTTTTCGGTTATGATTGACGACATTGTTAAGCCAACT
>JAKEEL010000182.1 GCA_022616595.1 Methylococcaceae bacterium | reverse complement strand
TCTTTGGATCGATGCATCGTAACTCGGAGAACTGGGCCTTATTTTTTGGTTCTTGACTCGGAACAGCTGGTTTGAAATTGCGGTGTCCGATCTTCG
This sequence comes from Methylococcaceae bacterium, assembly GCA_022616595.1. Taxonomy (GTDB): domain Bacteria; phylum Pseudomonadota; class Gammaproteobacteria; order Methylococcales; family UBA1147; genus UBA1147. Next base: position 8,021 of record JAKEEL010000182.1, on the reverse strand, counting down.
CTAGAGGTCTCTGGCCGGAATCGAATCGAACCAATGATTGATTGATCAACTGCCAACCTTCCGCTACGCTGAACCCACGCGCTACAGCCCCCTTTGCAGTTCCGTGACGAGTGCTTGAAGACCGCTTTGTAAACAACTAGGCTTTGTAATAACATTGCTGCGAGGTAATGGGTTTATTTCCCGATTTTTAGGTCGATATGGATTTATTTTCTGTTCTGCACAGCGTACTGATGGGGCTTGTCGAGGGCCTGACCGAGTTTATCCCCGTTTCGAGTACGGGACACTTGATCATCACCGGCGATCTGCTTGAAATCACGGGCGAAACCGCCAAGACCTTCGAGGTCTTCATCCAGCTCGGCGCGATTCTGGCGGTTTGCTGGTTCTACCGCGTCAGATTGTCACAGGTCGTATGCGGCCTGCCGAGCGAGCCGAAGGCGCGGCGCTTCGTCCTAAACCTGATGATCGCCGTCCTTCCCGCCGCAGTGCTCGGATTATCTCTGCACAAGCTCATCAAACACCACTTGTTTCAACCATTGACGGTCGCCTTCGCCCTGATCGCGGGGGGCGTCGTCATGCTGTTGATCGAGCGCTTCGCGCGGAAACCAAGCATCGAAAGCATCGACCAACTCGGCTGGAAGGATGCCCTAAAGCTCGGCATCGCCCAGGCCGTGGCCTTGTTTCCCGGGGTATCCCGCTCGGGCGCGACGATCATGGGCGGACTGGCCTTCGGCCTTTCGCGCCAGGCCGCCACCGAGTTTTCGTTTTTTCTCGCGATCCCGACCATGCTCATGGCGACGAGCTACGATTTATTCAAAGCTCTTCCGCATTTGCAGCTAGGCGATGCCCAATTCTTCGCGATCGGCTTCATCGTCGCCTTTCTCAGCGCATTGGCGGCTGTCAAGGGGCTGCTGCTGTATGTCGCCAATCACAACTTCCGCTGGTTTGCCTACTACAGAATCCTGTTTGGCGCGGCGGTACTCTTCTACTTTTGGGTTTGAGGTTCTGACATGTTGACGGAAGTAATCAGCGAAGTCGCGGTGAATATTCTGGATTCCACCGAATACGCCGGAGCAGCGGTTTTGATGGCCCTGGAAAGCATGATCGCCCCGGTACCCAGCGAAGCCGTGATGCCTTTCGTGGGCTTTCAGGTGGCCGACGGGAAATGGAACTTCTGGCTGGCCACTCTCGCGACCAGCCTGGGATCGATCACCGGCTCGCTCTTGTCGTACTGGATGGGCTACGCGGGCGGCAAACCGGTCGTATTGAAGTTCGGGAAATACCTCCTGCTGAATGTCCATGACCTGGAAATGACGGAGCGATACTTCCACCGGCGCCAAGGCTTGATGACAGTCTTCATCGCGCGCTTCATCCCGGTGGTGCGGCACTTCATTTCCATCCCGGCCGGCATGGGCAAGATGCCGCTCGTGCCGTTCATACTGGTGACTGCCCTGGGGTCCACTTTGTGGAATGTATTCCTGCTGATCTGCGGAATGAAGCTCCGGGAGCACTGGACGATCGTGCAGACCTATTCGCACCAGGCTGATCTGGTGATCGTTGCGCTGGCGCTGATCGCATTAGCGTGGTTCTATCGCACCCGTATGCGGAGGCGGCAGGCCTACGGCAGTTCTTCCTAAGAGGCAATCCGTTCGCCGGATTTTGCCGTCTCAGATCTGATTCCGGTGCGCCTCGATGTAATTGGCCGGAACGAGCGGAATGCCGCTCTGAATTCACCGTTTCGCCCGGAAAGGAAGGCCATTGCCCGGGAAGGAAAACGTTGCGGTATCCGTCGCCTCCGTTTCAGTCTTGAACAGTGCCCGGGTCAGGCGATGTCCGACAATTCCCGGTCTTCGAGCGTGGGCGGATGCGGCGGCTCCCTCTCGCAACCGTCCAGCAGGCAGCTGACATTGACATCGCCCATGACATTGGCCGTGGTCCTGCAGCGATCGAGGAACCAATCGACCGTGAGCAGAATGGGGATGTATTCGATCGGCAGACCGACTGCTTGAAAGATCAGCGTCAACGTCACGATTCCCGCCTCGGGAATGCCGGTCGCACCCATGGACGCGACGATTGCCGTGAGCACGACGATGACTTGCTGCGTCATGGAGAGGTCGTGGCCCGGTATCGCCTGCGCGATGAACAGGGCCGCCATTGCCTGGTAAAGGGCGGTGCCGTCGTTGTTGAAGTTGGCGCCGATCAAGGCCCCCAAGCTGGCCGAACGCTCGCGGACGCCGACCTTTTCCCGCAGACAGGCGTAAGTGACGGGCATCGTGATCGTCGAACTGGCGGTCGAGAAGGCCATCACCAGCGCATCGCGCATCCCGCGCAGCGCTTCGAGCGGTTTGACCCACGAGCAGAAGCGGATTCGCAGGAGGTAATACACGAGTTGCAGCGACAGCGCGACGAGGACGGCGATCAGGAACATTCCGAGCCCCAGGAGCGCGCCGAAGCCTTCGCGGCCGATGATACTGGCCACTACGCCGAACACCGCGAGCGGAATCAACTCGATGATCCAGTGCAGCACTTTGATCAGGGTGAGGAAAGCGACTTCGATCAGGTCGCCGGCGGCGCCGAGCTTGGCGTCGCCGGCAGCCCGCAATTTGCGCAGTGCCAAACCGAAGGCCACGGCGATGATGATCACCGAGGTGATCCTGTTCTCGACGAACGGCGTGACCAGGCTGTCGGGGATGTTGTCGAGAATCTGGTCGATCACGGCCCCGGGATCGCGCTCGGTCTGTGTCGCGGCGGGTACGGGCAGGCTAGTCCAGCGGCCCGGCTGGATGACATTGGCGACGGCGATTCCGATGAGAATCGCCACGCTCGTGTTGATCAATAACAATCTTACGAGACGCCAGGCGCTGCCCTGAGGCAATCGGGCATTCATCAGGGCGTGCAATACTGCGACCAGAACCAAAGGTGCGGCGAGCGCCGTGAGCATTCGAAGGATCAGCCGGCTCGGAACGATCAAGGGTTCAGCGCGATGTCCTAGAGCCAACCCGACCGCCACTCCAAGCACCACGCCCGCCAGGATTCGTAAATAGAGCGGAATCCCATGCCACCGGGCGAACCAACTTCCGGACGAGGCAGGTTCCCCGATGGCGGGACGAGCGCCGGGCGGGACGGCCGGTTGCGTGACTGGTTCGGACGCGGTTTCGTTGATCGGCGGCTTGTCGTGCGGCATTTGAATGTACCCGTTTGTTATTGACCCCACAGTCTAAAACCCCTGCGGCAGTCGGACAACTGCCGTTATGAATCAGCGGTTATCCAGCCCCTGCTTCGCGGACCTGAAAAAATCCCGCACGTGTGGAATCTTGGAAACCCGTTCGCGGTCTGAGATGTCATGAAATCCGGCCGGGAATGGAGCCGGTTCAAAATATCGTACCATTAAGCTTGCATTCAGTTTGATCGGGTATGATAGGCCTATTACTTACTAAGAGTTGGTTTGCGGTTTCTTGCTAACGTTCTTCAACACCAGCAGAGACGCAGGTCCGGCAAAGAAAGCGTTGCGATTAAAGCAACCGTTTGCGATCGAGGCGCATCCTACGACGTAAACTCGCGGTAATGTTATTTCAACACGTGTAGAGACTAATTTTATGAAAAAGCCATTATCGTTAATTGCATTGATCATTTGTCTGATAGTCCTTCCGTCTATTTCTTCCGCGGAAGGATTCGGCTGGGGTCCTCATAGAGGTCTTGGCTTCGGAGCCCAAGGAGGCTGGGGGCATCACGGAGGTCACGGTCATGGCTGGGGCCATCACCGCCAGCATGGCTGGGGCCATCACAGAGGCGATGACTGGCGGTATCAGCGCAGGCATGACTGGGGTCATCGCCCCTATCAATACTATTCCGGCCCGCGCTTCCGTTACTATTACGGCCGGCCTCCGGTGAATTATTACGCTCCGCCGCCTGTTTACGTGTATCCGCCCGTTCCTTATCGTTCCGGTTATTACTACGGCCGCCCTTCCGTGAATGGCTTGGTGGGTGGCGTCGTCGGGGGAGCAGTCGGATATGAAATCGGCCGGGGCGACCCCTGGGCGACTGGTTTCGGGGCCGCGACCGGTTCTCTGCTCGGGAACAGGATGGGACGGCGTTAACCGAAAATTTACAAGCGCCCGCTGTAATGCGGGCGCGTGCTCATTCGCACAACCCGGATAAACTCTTCCAATAGCCGGTGGTTGTTCATTCAACGGCTTAGCCGGTTTGCCGCCGCGGGCCGAAGATCGACGTCCCGATTCTCACTAGGGTGGAACCTTCCTGAATCGCGCTTTCCAAGTCGCCGGACATCCCCATGGACAGCGTGTCAATACAGTAGCCGTTCGCACGCAGGCATTCAAATGCCTCGCGCATTTTCCGGAACGCCGCCCTGGCCGACTCGGGGGATTCGCCGGCCGCAGGGATGGCCATCAATCCCCTGAAGCGGAGGTTTCGATAGCCCGATATTCCCGCGGCCAGATCCGGTAATTGTTCGAGCGCTATGCCGGATTTGCTGGACTGCGCATCGATATTGATTTGCAGGCAGACATTCAGAGGCCCCAATTCAGGCCGGCGCTGTTGATCCAGCCGGCTCGCGATTTTCAATCGGTCCACGCTGTGAACCCAGGAAAATTGATTCGCGATGATGCTGGTTTTATTGGATTGCACTGGACCGACGAAATGCCAGGTAATCCGGTAATTGGCAAGGACCCGCTGCTTGCCGAGCGCTTCCTGAACATAATTTTCACCGAAGTGCCGTTGTTGATTCTGATAGGCGCCGATCAGGGCTTCGGGTGCTTGGGTTTTGCTCACCGCGACCAGGCAAACGGAATCCAGAGGCCGTCCGGACATTTGTTCCGCCCGCTTTATTCGTGAGCGTACTTGTGCCAGTCGTTCGCCGATTGTCATTGTTTTCATTTCGTTTGACTATAATGGATGAAACGGTGGCCCGTATGACTCGGGCCGAATAGGTCAACTGTGAAAATTTAGAGACGACTATGGATATCGCTGAGCTACTTGCTTTTTCCGTCAAGAATAACGCATCCGATCTGCATTTGTCAGCCGGCCTTCCGCCCATGATCCGGGTGGACGGTGACATTCGCCGGATCAACGTACCGGTGCTTGAGCACAAGGAAGTTCATGCGCTCGTCTATGACATTATGAACGACAAGCAACGCAAGGACTACGAAGAGTTTTTCGAAACCGACTTTTCATTCGAATTGCCCGGCGTCGCGCGTTTTCGTGTGAATGCCTTCAATCAGGACCGGGGCGCCGCGGCGGTATTCCGGACCATTCCGTCCAAGGTCCTGACACTGGAAGATCTCGGTTGCCCGCGATTCTTTCAGGAAATCACCCGAAAACCGCGCGGCCTGATTCTCGTCACCGGTCCGACCGGGTCCGGTAAATCAACCACGCTGGCCGCGATGATCGACTTTATCAACAGCAACGATTACGCGCACATTTTGACGGTTGAAGATCCGATCGAATTCGTCCACCAGAGCAAGAAATGCCTGATCAACCAGCGAGAGGTCCATCGCGATACGCATGGTTTCAATGAGGCTTTGCGCTCCGCACTGCGCGAAGACCCGGACGTGATCCTGGTCGGTGAAATGCGAGACCTGGAAACGATCCGGCTGGCATTGACCGCGGCGGAAACCGGGCATCTGGTATTCGGAACCCTGCATACCAGTTCTGCCGCGAAAACCATCGACCGAATCATCGATGTGTTTCCGGCCGAGGAAAAATCGATGATCCGTTCGATGCTTTCAGAATCGCTGCAAGCGGTGATTTCCCAGACCCTGCTGAAAAAGGTCGGTGGCGGCCGCACGGCCGCGCACGAAATCATGGTGGGAACTCCCGCGATCCGGAACCTGATCCGCGAAGACAAGGTCGCCCAGATGTATTCGGCAATCCAGACCGGCAGAAAAGACGGCATGCAGACCCTGGATCAGAATCTGCTCGAACTCGTGGAACGCGGGGCCGTAACCCGTCAGATCGCGCGCACCCGGGCGGTCAACAAGACCGCGTTCTGAAGCGATAGCGGGCGGCTTTCTGTCAAGCAGTTCAGACAAGGCCTGGGCTTAATTTTGACTTACAACGCATAGGTAATCGTGATGGATTTTAGATCTCTGTTGGAAATGATGGTCCAGAAAAAAGCTTCGGACCTGTTTATCACGGTCCACAGACCGGCCACCATCAAGGTCCATGGCCGGTTGCAGGAAGTTTCGAAAACACCATTGACCGTCGATCAGGTCAAACAGATCGTTTTTGCCGTCATGACCCAGCAGCAGCGCGACGAGTTTGAAAATACCAAGGAATGTAATTTTGCAATCAGCGCAAGCGGCCTGTCCCGTTTCCGTGTCAGTGCATTCGTTCAACGCGACATGCCGGGTATGGTGTTGCGCCGCATCGAAGGGAATATTCCGACCGCCAAGGATCTGTTTCTGCCATCCATCATCAATGACCTGGCCATGACGAAGCGGGGGTTGATCGTCTTCGTCGGCGCGACCGGCACCGGGAAGTCGACGTCTCTGGCCGCGATGATCAAGTATCGAAGTGAAAACGCGAGCGGCCACATCATCACCATCGAAGATCCTCTGGAATATCTGCACAATCACTCGATGTCCATCATCACCCAGCGTGAAGTCGGAATCGATACCGAATCCTATGCGGTCGCGCTGAAAAATACGCTGCGCCAAGCGCCCGATGTGATCCTGATCGGTGAAGTCCGTACCCGGGAAACCATGCAGCATGCGATCACCTTTGCCGAAACCGGGCATCTTTGCTTGACCACATTGCATGCGAATAATGCAAACCAGGCCTTGGACCGGATTTTGCATTTTTTCCCCGAAGATATGCACGACCAGTTGTTCATGGACCTGTCGCTGAATCTGAAGGGAATCATCGCCCAGCAGCTGATCCGCCGCGCCGACGGGAAGGGACGCTATCCGGCGGTCGAGGTCCTTTTAAATACTCCCTTGGCTTCCGATCTCATCCGCAAAGGCGAAGTGCACAAGCTCAAGGAACTCATGAAAAATTCTCGCGAACAGGGTATGCAGACCTTCGACCAGGCGCTTTACGATCTCTACACCGAAGGCAAGATTACTTACGAGGATGCGCTGAATTCGGCCGACTCGATGAATGAAGTCCGCCTCATGATCAAGCTCGGCGGCGAGGGAGGCATCGAGAAATACGCGCGGGAGCAGGAAGGGATTATGCTGGTCGATCAGGAAAATTGACCGGATTCGGGATCGGTTCCGAAAGGAGTTCCGTAGTTCCGTGGGGCGGATGCCGTCAGGCGATCCGCCGGCAACCGGCGGAACCGCTGACGCGTTCCGCCTTACGCGTTTCTACTCCAGTTTCCAACCCATTCCGAGTCCTCCGGAAAACCTGAGCCGGCAGTTCTCCTCGGCCTGTTCGCGTGAAATAAAAGGCCCGTAGGGCGTGACCATGCGGCTTTCGTAATACCATCCTTCCCTTGTGACAAAGAATCGGTCCTTGACGAATGTTCTGTCGTAATGCACGTCGTCCGGATCGTCGAGCCGTCGGTTCATTGCGTTCTTTCCAGTGGTTTGCACCAAAGCTTTTTCCTGAGTAAGGATGGCCGGTTGAATGTTGCGTATTGCGGGATAGGATAAAAGACTTGCATTTAATTTTCCATCATAAGGTTTAAACCACCGGCTTTAGCCGGTCAGCTTTAGCTGCGAAAATAAAGGACAAGGAGGCGATGGAGTACAGATACGGGAGTCATACGGTTTTCCAGATTGAGTATCATTTTGTTTGGGTAACGAAATATCGGTATCAGGTATTGAAGGGAGAGGTGGCGGAACGGGTTCGGGAGTTGGTTCGGCAAACGTGTGAAGCGTTTGAGATTCGGATCATCCGAGACTAAACATCCCAACAAAGTAGAATTAGGGTTCGGGCTTCAATTCCGTGGACAAGTCGAGCAACCCCTGCTCCACGGCAAGATCATAGGCCGTCTTGCCGGCAAATCCCGGAGCGCCGCTTCCCCGCAGTGAGAGATCGGTCCCGGCTCTGGCGAGCAGGCG
>JAKEEL010000181.1 GCA_022616595.1 Methylococcaceae bacterium | reverse complement strand
CGGTTCGCGGCCCTAGTATGGTTACGACAAACGCGAGGATACCCAAGGCCACTGGCCTGAAGACCGCTGTCGAAGCGCTTTATCTGCGCTTCGGGTCGGAGCGGTTTATTGAGCAGAAGACCATCGATCGGATTCCCACGCTGTGGGTTTCCAAGGACGATCATCTCGCGGTTCTGACTTTCCTGAAAAAGGAAATCGAAGGCCCTTATCCGCTGTTGCTGGATCTGACCGCGATGGACGAACGGCTCCGAATCAATCGACAGAGTCTTCCGCCTTCCGCGTTTACCGTGGTTTACCACCTGCTTTCCTTCGAGCGGAACGAAGATATCCGCATCAAGGTCGCGCTGCAGGAATCCGCAGCCCGGTTGAAGACCCTCGTCGGACTCTGGCCGATGGCGAACTGGTACGAGCGCGAAGTCTGGGACATGTTCGGAATCGAGTTCGAAGGGCATCCGAATCTCAGAAGAATCCTGCTGCCGCCGACTTGGGACGGACACCCCCTGCGCAAGGATCATCCGGCGAGGGCGACCGAAATGGAGCCCTACAGCATGTCCGAAGAAAAACTCAACTATGAACAGGAGGCGCTGCGCTTCGTGCCGGAAGAGTGGGGCATGCAGCGCAAGGGCGAAAATTCCGATTTCATGTTTTTGAATCTGGGGCCGAACCATCCGAGCGTTCACGGGGTTTTCCGGATCGCGCTTCAGCTTGACGGCGAGGAGATCGTCGATGCGGTTCCCGACATCGGCTATCACCATCGCGGCGCGGAGAAAATGGGCGAACGCCAGTCCTGGCACACCTATATTCCGTATACCGATCGGATCGATTATCTGGGCGGATCCATGAACAACCTGCCCTATGTGCTCGCGGTCGAAAAGCTGCTCGGGATCGAAGTGCCGGAACGCGCCAAGGTGATCCGCGTGATGTTCGCCGAATTTTACCGGATCTGCAGCCATCTCTTGTTTTACGGCACCTTCGCCCAGGACGTCGGGCAGATGTCGCCGCTGTTCTATATGTTCGTGGATCGGGAAAAGCTGTTCGGAATCATCGAATCGATCTGCGGTGCACGCATGCACTCGAGTTATTTCCGGATCGGCGGCGTTGCCCTGGATCTACCGGAGGGCTGGCGGGCTCTCCTGAGTGAATTCATCGATTATTTTCCTCCCAGACTCGATCATTACGACAAGATGGCGATGCAGAACGGAATCCTGATGGAGCGGACACAGGGGGTCGGGATCTATTCGACCGAGGAAGCCATCGAGTGGGGCGTGACCGGTGCCGGATTGCGGGCGACCGGTTTGGAATGGGACTATCGCAAGGCCAGGCCTTATTCCGGCTACGAAGAATACGACTTCGCTATCCCGACCGGGAAGAACGGAGATTGCTACGACCGGTGCGCGGTGCGTGTCGAGGAAATGCGGCAAAGTATCCGGATCATCAAACAATGCATGGAGCGGATGCCGGACGGTCCCTACAAGGCGGATCATCCTGGAACGACCCCCCCGCTCAGAGATCGCACGATGCACGATATCGAAACCTTGATTCAGCATTTTCTGAGCGTGAGTTGGGGGCCTGTGGCCCCGCCGGGCGAGGCCTGCGTTTGTATCGAGGCGACCAAGGGCCTGAACAGTTATTACCTGGTCAGCGACGGCAGCACCGTGTCCTACCGCACGCGTATCCGAACGCCTTCGTTTCCGCATCTGCAAATGATTCCGCTGATTTCTCGCGGACTCATGGTGGCCGATCTGATTCCGATCATCGCGAGTATCGATTTTGTCATGGCGGATGTGGACCGATGAACAACGGGGGCGCGACAATCGACCGCCGCTTGAGCGAGGCTGAAATCGCCGAAATACTCGAGGACGCGAGCCATTACACGCAAAAATCGGGTGCCTCGATCGAAGCCTTGAAAATCGTCCAAAAGCATCGCGGCTGGGTATCCGATGAGAGTCTCAAACAGATTGCCGATTTGCTGGACATGTCGGTCGATGAGCTGGACGGCGTCGCGACGTTTTACAATTTGATATACCGCCGTCCGGTCGGACGCAATGTAATTCTGTGCTGCGACAGCGTGAGCTGCTGGATGCTCGGAGCCGACCGGGTACGCGAAAAGATCAGCGAGAGGCTTGGAATAGGATACGGGGAAACCACGCCGGACGGAGAGTACACGTTGCTGCCGATCGTGTGCCTCGGAGCCTGCGATCACGCGCCGGTCGTGATGGTCGGCGAGGACTTGTATCACGATGTGGATGAGGCCCGGTTGGACCAAATGCTGAATAAGGGCGCGTAAGAATTATTGAATCGACCGTTTGCGATTGAGGCTCACGATTGCGGATGATGTGCTTCGTACCTCAGCACATCCTGCAATGTACACAAAATATCGGAAAAGACCGGCAACAAAATGCAGACACCTTTGACCAAAAACATCAAGCCAGGCCGCGACTTCGCGACGCTTGCGGACTACCGCGCAACCGGCGGTTATGAAGGACTGCGCAAAGCGGTCACCTCGATGGAGTCGCTACAGGTACAACAGGTCGTCAAGGATTCCGAACTCAGGGGGCGCGGCGGTGCGGGTTTTCCGACCGGTCTGAAGTGGAGTTTCGTCCCGATGGGCGAGAATGCGCCGGCCACCAAATATTTCGTCGTTAATGCCGACGAAATGGAGCCGGGAACATTCAAGGATCGGGTGTTGATGGAAGAAGATCCACATCAGCTCGTGGAAGGAATCATCATCGGTTCGTATGCGATACGCGCGACCTCGGCGTATATCTTTCTGCGCGGAGAATACCACCTGTCGGCGGAACGGCTGGCCGCGGCGATTTCCGAGGCCTATGACCAAGGCTATCTGGGCAAGAATATTCTGGATTCCGATTACAGCCTCGACCTTTATCTGCATACCAGCGCGGGCCGTTACATCTGCGGCGAGGAGACGGCGCTTCTGAATTCGCTCGAAGGCAAGCGTGCAAATCCGAGGGCCAAACCGCCTTTCCCGCAGATCAGCGGGCTATGGGGTAAACCGACGATTGTCAACAATGTCGAGACGGTTTGCAATCTGCCGCATATTCTGTACTACGGGCTCGACTGGTACCACGGCCTTGGACGCGGCAAGGATAAGGGGACCAAACTGTTCGGCGCGAGCGGGCGGGTGAAAAGGCCGGGAATCTGGGAATTGCCGATGGGCACGCCGATTCGCGAGATTCTCGAGGAACATGCGGGCGGGATGCAGGACGGTTACCGGCTCCGCGGCTTTCTGCCCGGGGGTGTTTCGACCGACTTCATGCTGCCGGAGCATCTGGATGTGCCGATGGATTTCGAGGCGATCGCCGCACACGGCAGCCGGATGGGGACCGGGACCATGATCATTCTCGACGACAGAACCTGCCCGGTCGAATTCGTGCTGAATGTCGAGCGCTTTTTCTCGCGTGAATCGTGCGGCTGGTGCACACCCTGCCGGGACGGCTTGCCTTGGGTAGTCGCGATTCTGGAAGACCTGATTCAAGGGAAAGGCAGGCCCGGAGACCTCGATCTGTTGCACCATCAGACCCGGATGATGGGGCCCGGGAATACCTTTTGCGCGCTGGCTCCCGGCGCGATGGAACCCCTGCAAAGCGCACTGAAATATTTTCGGGATGATTTCGAGAAATATCTCAGACGTCCTGTACTTGCGGAGGCTGGCTGAATGCCCAACATAGAAATCGACGGCGCGATCCACGAGGTCGACGGCGGGCAGAACCTGTTGCAGGCCTGTCTCGCGCTCGGATTGGATCTACCTTATTTTTGCTGGCATCCGGCAATGGGCTCGGTCGGAGCCTGCCGCCAGTGCGTAGTGACCCAGTACACCGGCCCCGAGGATCGACGAGGACGCCTGGTGGTCGGCTGCATGACCCCGGTCGGCGAGGGGCTCAGGATATCGCTTAAGAACGATGCGGCGAAAGAGTTTCGTGCGGACATCATCGAACTGCTGATGACCAACCATCCGCACGATTGTCCGGTGTGCGAGGAGGGCGGTCAATGCCATCTCCAGGACATGACCGTGATGACCGGCCACACCGTGCGCAGATTCCGCGGCAAGAAGCGTACGCACCGGAATCAATATCTCGGTCCTTTCATCAACCATGAAATGAACCGCTGCATCGCTTGTTACCGGTGCGTCCGGTATTATCAAGATTATGCGGGCGGCAAGGATCTCGGGGTGTTCGGGGCGCATCATCACGTCTATTTCGGCCGCAGCGAAGACGGGGTCCTGGAAAACGAGTTCAGCGGAAACCTGGTCGAAGTCTGTCCGACCGGGGTTTTCACCGACAAGACCTACGGCAAACGTTACAGCCGTAAATGGGATCTTCAGACCGCACCCTCGATTTGTGTGCATTGTTCGCTGGGCTGCAATACGACGCCCGGCGAACGCTATGGAGAACTGCGCAGCATCGTGAACCGCTACCACGGAGAGATCAACCGGTATTTCCTGTGCGACCGGGGACGTTTCGGGTACGGATTCGTCAACAGCGAGCGGAGAATCCTGCAACCCGAACTGCGCGGCCGGCAGGCAATCAGTCCGGATGCAGCACGCGAACTGTTGAAATCCGTGCTTGAACCCGCGGAGAAGGTCATTGGCATCGGCTCGCCGCGCGCATCGCTCGAAGCGAATTATGCGCTGCGTGAACTGGTGGGCGCCGATCGTTTCTACACGGGCTGGACGGAATCTGGAAACGAATTGATGCAAACGGTGCTGGAGGTCTTGCGCAGAACCGATGCGCTGAATCCGACGCTGGCCCAAATCGAGCAGGCGGATGCGGTCTTGATTCTCGGGGAAGACCCGAGCAATACCGCGCCGAGGCTCGCTCTATCGGTCAGGCAAGCGGTCCGCAACGCCGGATTCGAATTGGCCGCGAAAGTCGGTATTCCGCATTGGCAGGACGATGCCGTGCGCGAGGTTGCACAGGATTTACGCAGTCCCTTGTTTATTGCCAGTTGCGCGTCGACCCGGCTCGACGGGATTGCGACCGATGTGTTTCGGGGAACGCCGGACGAAATAGCGTGCCTCGGTTTTGCCGTTGCACGGAACCTGAATCCGAAGGCGCCTGCCGTTCGGAACTTGTCCGCTTCGCTCAAAGATAAAGCACGGGTGATCGCGGATGCTTTGAAAAATGCTCAACGCCCGCTGGTGATTTCCGGTACCGGATGCCTGGATAAAACGGTCATCGAAGCCGCTGCGAATGTCGCGAAAGCGCTCCAATCCGGGGGAAAAGCGCTTTCCCTGGTAGTGCCGGAATGTAATTCGACGGGGCTGGCCCTACTGTCCGGTCACAGCCTAGAAGAGGCGGAAAAAGCCCTCGAATCCGGCGCTGCGGAGACTGTGCTGATCGTGGAAAACGATCTGTACCGCCATGCCGGTAAGTCACTGGTTGATCGTTTGTTGGATCGGGCGAAATACGTGGTGCTGATCGATCACAGCCGGCACCCGATTGCCGGGAAGGCCGATCTGGTCTTGCCCGCCGCAAGCTTCGCCGAGACCGAGGGCACCTATGTCAATAACGAGGGCCGCGCGCAGCGATTCTTTTCCGTGATGCTGCCGGGCGCGGAGATGCAAGACAGCTGGCAATGGCTGCGCGATGCCGGCGCCGGGAATTGGGAGCACGCCGACAGCATCATTGCGGCGATCGCGTCCGGGATTCCCGGCTTGAAAGGCGTGGCAGACGCGGCTCCGGGTGCCGGTTTCAGAATTTCGGGAATGAAGATTCCGCGCCAGTCGCAGCGCTATAGCGGGCGTACCGCGATGCGCGCCAACATCGCGGTCAGCGAACCGAAACAGCCGGTCGATCCCGATTCGCCCCTGGCTTTTTCAATGGAAGGGGCCGCGGTTCAGCCGCCGGCGGCTTTGATGTCAAGTGCCTGGGCGCCAGCCTGGAATTCCAACCAATCGATCATCAAGTTTCAGGCCGAGGTCGGCGGACACCTGCAAGGCGGTGATCCTGGAGTCAGATTGCTTGAATCCTCGGGATCACTCGACTGGTTCGCCGCCTTCCCTGAGCCTGCGAAAGCCGCCAAGGGTACCTGGTTGGTCGTACCGCAATATTATATATTCGGCAGCGAGCCGTTAAGTTCCGGGTCCCCGGCAATTGCCGAACAGGTCAACGGACTTTGCGTATTGTTGAATCCCGAGGACCTCGATGCTTTGCAGACTAAATCCGGAGACGCGCTGGAACTCCAGTTCGACGGGCAAAGCACGGTAGCCGAGGCTAAAAGCGATATCGGAGTACCGATCGGGGTTGCGGCCGTTTCATTCGGTTTGGCCGGGAGTGAAGGAATCGATTGGTTGACAAGGGTTCCGATCCGGAAGGCGGCCGCTGAAGTATGATGATTCGCAGGTACTGTATATGATGGAAGGCATCGGTTCTCCACTCAATATTGCCGGTATTCTGTTCGGGGTGATCCTGATCGGTGCCTATCTGACCTGGGTCGAACGGCGCCTGCTCGGAATCTGGCAGGACCGGCTCGGACCCAACCGCGTGGGTCCCTTGGGGCTCCTGCAGGTGGCCGCGGATATGATCAAGATCTTCATGAAGGAAGACTGGATTCCGCCGTTTTCGGACAAACCGGTATTCGTGCTTGCGCCGGCGGTCATCATGGTCACGTCGCTCATGAGTTTCGCGGTGATTCCGTTTGCGCCCGAAATCGGTGTGATCGACCTGAACATCGGTCTGCTGTTCGTCCTGGCTTTCACGTCCTTGTCGGTGTACAGCGCGGTCCTCGGCGGATATGCGTCGCACAACAAATATGCGTTGATGGGGAGCCTCCGGGCCGCTTCACAGTCGGTCAGTTACGAGGTTTTCATGGGGATCTCGCTGATGGGGATCGTGATGCTGTCCGGTTCCTTCAGTTTGCGCGATATCGTCGAAGCGCAGCGCGATGGCTGGTATTGTTTCAGTCAGATTTTCGGGCTACTGGTATTCATGGTCGCCGCGGTCGCCGAAACCCATAGGACCCCCTTCGATTTACCCGAAGCCGAACACGAGATCGTCGCGGGCTTCCACACCGAATATTCCGGCATGAAGTTCGGAATGTTTTTTGTCGGGGAGTACCTCAGCGTTCTGCTGAGTTCGTTGCTGGTCGTGGTGCTGTTTTTCGGCGGCTGGCTCGGTCCTGCATTTTTGCCTCCCCTGGTCTGGTTCATGCTTAAAACTTCTATTTTCATCTGCCTGTTCATCCTGCTTCGCGCGGCCTTGCCGCGGCCTCGATACGACCAGCTGATGGCTTTCGGCTGGAAGGTCATGCTGCCCGTTTCGCTGGTGAACCTGGTCGTGACCGGCGGCATTGCTTTATGGCTCGGAGCTTGAACCATGTTTGTGTGTGATCCGCAATCCGGTAGCTTCGCTCGGCGCACTTCGGTCGAAGGAGCCGCAGCGTGAGAATCCTATCCGTGATGTTCAGTCAGCTGGTCGGCATGTGGCTGGTTTTGACGCATACCTTCTCCAAGGCCGACACGGTCGAGTACCCGGACCAGAAGCCCGCGTTGTTTCCGCGCTACCGTGGCAGAATCGTTCTGACCCGGGATCCCGATGGCGCGGAACGCTGCGTGGCCTGCAATCTTTGCGCGGTCGCGTGTCCCGTGGATTGCATCGCGCTGCAAAAGACCGAGGACGAATCGGGCCGCTGGTATCCGGAATTCTTCCGGATCAATTTCTCGCGTTGCATCATGTGCGGTTTCTGCGAGGAAGCGTGTCCGACCTATGCGATTCAGCTTACCCCGGACTTCGAGATGTGCGAATACGATCGGCAGAACATGGTGTACGAAAAGGAACAACTGTTGATCGACGGGCCCGGAAAATATCACGAGTACAATTTTTATCGCGTCGCGGGCAAGAGTGTCGCCGGAAAAGACAAAGGCGAAGCGGAAAATGAAGATGCACCGATCGACGTCAAGAGTTTGATACCCTAGGGTCTGGCGATGGAGTTATTTTTTTTCTATTTGTCCGCGCTCATCGCGGTCCTTTCGACGGTCATGGTGATTACGCGGCTGAATGCGGTTCACGCGCTTTTGTTTCTGATCGTTTCGCTGCTCGCGGTGGCGATGGTGTTCTATCTGTTGGG
>JAKEEL010000180.1 GCA_022616595.1 Methylococcaceae bacterium | reverse complement strand
GTCGGGACCTTCGACCGGGACAGCTGCATCTATCCGTTGCGCGATACCTTCAAACAGGCCAGCGAGGTGATCCAAACCTATGAAGCATTGGGGAGACTGGACGAGTTGCTGTCCTTTCTGCGCTTCGGCAAGTCCTTCGGACCGGACGCGGTGCTCGCCGAGATCACCGAATCGAACCGGCATACGATGCTCGTGCAGGGGGTCAAAAGCCCGATCCTCGCGCAAACGAATCGGTCCTATGTGCCGAACAGCATCGAACTCACCGACGAGCGTCTGACCTTGATCACGGGGCCCAACAGCGGCGGCAAGACCGCATTTTGCAAGACGATCGCCCAGATTCAACTGCTGACCCAGATCGGCTGTCCGGTGCCCGCGGAATCCGTATCGACTACGGTCGCCGACGGTATTTTCTACCAGATCCCGGAATACAATTCGCTGGATGAAGGCGAAGGGCGCTTCGGGACCGAATTGCAACGCACCAAGGAGATTTTCCTCGCCACCTCCGCGAAAACCCTGGTGATACTGGACGAGTTGTCGGAAGGAACCACCTACGAAGAAAAACTCGAAACCTCGGAAACCATCCTCGATGGTTTCCGCCGCAAAAAGAACACCACGCTTCTGATCACCCACAATCATGAACTCGTCGATACCTTCATCAACAAAGGCATCGGCCAAGCGCGGCAGGTCGAATTCAAGGACGAAGAACCCACCTACCGGCTCATCGAAGGCATCTCGAGAGTCAGCCATGCGGACCGGGTCGCGAAGAAAATTGGTTTCTCGAAGGAGGACATCGAGCGGTATCTGCGGGAATAGCCGTTGCCATCGCGAATTTTCGCCGGTCGCAACCCTTGCGGAATCCGGCACGCGCATCGACATACTGATTCGGGAATCCTGCCGGGCCAATCTCTTCGAGCGCCGCTGGCGCGCTTCCATGCACCTGTGCCGAAATTCGAAGTATGATAGGGTATATACTCCAAAATGTTCTGTGTTGGCCACCGAACCACCCGGAAACCGATCCTGTTCGTTCGTGTTATACTATCCCGCCCGTTCGTGCAAGTGTTCCGGCGGGCATCATAAAACGGTTGCGGCCATGCATTCCTGCGCAACGGACTTTCCCGCTGAATTGTTCGTGACTTTCGAAGGATGATTGTCGTTGCCGAAATACTCTCCAATCGGGATTTTTTCTATTTTTTTAACCCCAACCGAGGGAACCCTATGCCTCACTCTACCATACGTTACTGGATTCTGGTTTTGTGGCTGTTCCAGATTCCGGTGCTCGACGCGGCCACCTCCCTGCCGAACTCGGAACGCGTAACGATCGGTGTCGCGGAACCTTTCTGCAATATGACCGGTTTCAGCGATTGGCGCAACGCGCAGGTGGTCGAAGGTGTCGAAATTCAGGAATCCGAAGTGTGTTCGCCCGACAATCCCTTCGAGGTCGCCGTGTTCGTGAAGGGCACCAACAATGTCTCTATGGATACGCTGATGGACACCAACATCAGTCCTGACGCAGTGGTGAAAAAGGACGATGTGGACGGCGACGGTGACCCCGATGTGATCACGATTCGATTGGAAGTCATCGAGCTCAACGGCCGGTCGCCGGATTTCGACGGGCTGGTTCCGACCTACGATATTGCTCCGGGGATTCAACCCGGATTCTGGGTTTTTGCGCCGAAGACCCGGGATATGTCCACCGATGGATTCGCGAGCATCCAGGCCAATCCCACGCTGCGGCTTCCGTCGCCGCCAATTCGCGTCGAACAAGGGGATACGGTACACCTGGTTCTCGAAAACGGCCATTACATGCCGCATTCGATCCACCTGCACGGCGTCGACCATCCCTATATGGACCATGGCGGCAGCGGCAACGACGGGGTCGGGCAGACCAGTGCGATGGACGTGATGCCCGGCGAGCGCAAGACCTATACCTTCAAACCCAGACAGGCCGGATCGATGTACTATCACTGCCATGTTCAGCCCCACGTGCATATCCCGATGGGGCTTCAAGGCTTGTTGATCGTCGAAGAAAACCGTCCGAACAACTGGGTGCAGACCTTCAATCTGGGCGCCGGACAGGTTCGCCATCCGTCGGTGGCGGTACGGGAACAATACGCTCGTGAATACGATCTGCATTACCAGTCGGCGGACAAGGAACTGCATCGCTTGATTCAGAAATACAACGATCCCCGTCTGATCAGCTGGGCGATCAATCAGCAGTATGACAGCACCGACGCGACGGACGATTATTTCATGCTCAACGGCCGGGCGTTTCCCTATACCCTTCGTGAATCCCTGGTCATCGCCGACAAGAATCAGAAGATCAAACTCCGAATCCTGAACGGCCACACCGAAACCCTGGCTTTGCATATCCACGGCCACAAGCCGACCGTGACGCACTACGACGGTGTGGACAACGGCGCTCCCGGAAGGATTACCCGCGACGTGCACGCCTTGACTCCCGCGCAGCGCCTGGATCTGCAACTTGAAACCACCGACGACGGGCTGCATAGTTTCGGAGCCGGGGTTTGGATGTTTCACGATCATACGGAGAAAGCTTTCACAACCGACGGCATGGGAGAAGGCGGCAGTCTGAGTCTGGTGGTCTACAAGAATTATCTCCAGCCGGATGGAACCGTGTCACTGCACGGAAGCGATCTAACGCCATTTTTCACCAGGGAATTTTGGCAGCGCCGCTACCCGGTCTGGCAGGAACTGGACAAGAATAACGCGCTCGGAATGCCGGAAGGATTGGTTCCCCAACCGGTTGTCGCGAGTAAAACAGGTGCATCCAACGCGGAGCTTCGTTTAGGCATGGCAGCCAACGGACAGCCCGCGCCGGTCGCGCCGACTACGAAGGACGGCGGGTCTCCGTTCGGGCAAATGATGATTGGAATCCTGATCGGGTTGCTTGCGTACTTCGGCATCAGCGCCTTGCAGAGTAGAAAGTTGCTGCCGTTTAAGTAAGTCGGAGCGGGACGGGATTCCGTCCCGCGCTCATCAGCCGCCGGTTCCCGGATCATCGGGACCATCGACTTCGATCCCGAACCAATTGTCAAGCACTTGGCGCGCTTCATCGATTCCGATTTTATTCAGCGCGGAAAATAACTGGATGCTTGCACGGACTTTCTTTTCCGCAAGCTGTTTTCCGACTTGTAACAGCGTCGTTTTCGCCGCGCCGAATTTGATTTTGTCGGATTTGGTCAGCAGCACATGGAGCGGTGTGCGGCAATAGCTGCACCATTCGATCATCTGTTGATCGAAGGGTGTCATCGGATGGCGGATATCCATGATCAGGAATATGCCGCACAGGGATTTTCGTTGTTCAAAATATTGTTCCATGGCATGCTGCCATTGCTCTTGTACCTGCTTCGGCACCTTCGCATAACCGTAACCGGGCAGGTCGACCAGCCGGCGTCCTTTGTCGATTTCAAAAAAAACTAACTGCCTGGTGCGTCCCGGCGTCTTGCTGGTGCGCGCGAGCGAATTCCGCGAGGCGATTGCATTAATCGCGCTGGATTTCCCGGCGTTCGAGCGGCCCGAGAAAGCGATTTCAAGGCCTGCGTCGGGAGGCGCCAGCTTTACATTCGGAGCACTGAGCAGGAAGGTTGCGGTTCGATACAGGTCATTCATGGTTTGCTGCGCGCCCCACTAAACTAGAGTACAATTCGCGCTCAATTTTTGAGGCATTCTGCGGGAGAATTCGTACGATGAGCAAAGCGATCGGGTATTTGTGCTTTTGCGTCCTTGCTGTCGGATGCAGCAGCATAGCACACGGCGCGGGTAATGCTAGTGCAGGCCGGACGAAATCGGCCGCCTGTGCAGGCTGTCACGGGACGGACGGCAACAGTATGGCACCTACGTTCCCGCGCCTGGCAGGTCAACACGCGAAGTACCTGAGCCGTCAGCTCTCCGATTTCAAAAGTCAGAAACGAACCGATCCCTCGATGCAGGCGATGGCTGCCGGGCTGTCCGAACAGGACATGGAAGACCTGGGCGAATTTTATGCGGTCCAGAAGGCTGAAAGTCCCGCGGGCGATAAGCAGCAAAGCGCCGGCGACGATCAAGTCGCCCCGCTCAGCGAAGAATCGATTGCCGCGGGCAGGACGGTTTTCATCGCGGGCAACGAAAAAACCCGCGTGGCGGCCTGCAGCGCCTGCCACGGAGTTGGAGGCGAGGGAAATGGTCCGGCTGGTTTCCCGAGGCTCAAAGGCCAGTATTCGGCCTATCTGATCAAAGCACTGAACGATTTTAAGGAAGGTCTGCGCGAAAACGACGACGGGGCCATGATGAGGACGATCGCCGGAAAGATGTCAAAGGCCGAAATCAACGCGGTGTCGGCCTATCTTTCGAACCTGCGCTAGACACCCTGGAGAATTTACAATGAAAACTCTACGGTTCCTCGGAATTATTTTGGGATTCTTGTGCACACCAGCGATTCCTGCCCAAGAAAATGTGATCCCGGATGTCAGCAAGGGCGAGGGTTACGAGAAGATCGTTCCCCCTCAGCCGACCCAGGAAAAAGATAAGGTCGAAGTCATCGAGTTTTTCTGGTACGGGTGTCCGCATTGTTACACATTCGAACCCTTCCTGAAGGAATGGGCCAAAAATCTTCCCGAAAACGTGCAGCTGATCAAACAGCCCGCGATATTCAGTCCGAAATGGGCATCCGGGGCGCAAGCCTATTTTGTCGCGGAAGCTTTGGGCGTGACCGAGCGACTTCATGACGCGATCTTCGATGCGATCCAAAAAGAACGCAGGCCGCTCGAAACCGAAGATCAACTCGCGGAATTTTTCGCCGAGCATGGAGTGGACGAAGAAGATTTCCATCAGGCCTATAATTCCTTTATCGTCACGACGCGCATGCGGCAGGCGGAAAGTATGCCGGAACGCTATGGCGTGACCGGAGTCCCGGCCATCGCGATCAACGGGAAATACCGCAGCAACGGTACGCTCGCGAAAAACTATCCGGGATTGATCTCGGTCATGAACGCACTGATCAAACTGGAATCGGAGACCCTGAAAAACCCCTAGGATCGGCAGAATTGCCTGAGCTTCAAAGCCGGAGGACTAGAAAAACTTTCGGCGCCGCCGCACTATATATTCTAAGCCTGTTGCCCGCGGACCGAGCTTCGGCGGCCGACGTTTCGTACGAAAAGCGGATCTCCGACGCGATCGCCCGATCGGTGTCGGACGGCCGGGCGGTTTGGTTGAATTTGGACCAAGGCTCGTTTCTTTCGATTTTTCTCGAGGCCGAAACCCGGGAGACGCACGGAGCGGTCCTGATCATTCCGGGAATCCTGGAACATGCGGATTCGACCGGGTTGGTGCGCGGACTCCGAAGCCTGTTCCCGGCTCGCGGCTGGTCC
>JAKEEL010000179.1 GCA_022616595.1 Methylococcaceae bacterium | reverse complement strand
CAAGCCATGTCGGTGAATAATGAACTGGGCTGGGATGTCAGCAAGGTCAATGTCAACGGAGGCGCGATTGCATTGGGGCACCCGATCGGTGCATCCGGAACCAGAATCCTGGTCAGTCTGATCTACGAAATGATCAGGCGGGACGCCCATAAAGGACTGGCTACGCTTTGCATCGGCGGTGGTCAGGGCATTGCAATTGCGGTCGAGCGATAAGCGATCTGAACAAACAAATCGACGGAACTTTCCTGTGAGGACGATTAAAAAATATCCCAATCGCCGTCTGTACGATACGGAGGCCAGCCGCTACATCACGCTGGCCGATGTTCGTGAAATGGTGCTCAAGGGTATTGAATTCGAAGTGGTGAACGCGAATTCGAACGAAGATATCAGCCGCAGCATCCTGTTGCAGATCATCATGGAGCAGGAAACGGACGGAAAACACCTGTTCACCTGCGATGTACTGTCAAAGTTCATTCGCTTTTATCAGGAAGATACGCGAGACGTGTTCAGCAATTACCTGGAAAAAACCATGTCGTTTTTTCTCGATCAGCAGAAGATTCTGCAACAGCGGTTCGTGGAAACCATTGCGACCAACCCTTTTGAGTCAATTACCGAGCTTACCAGCAAGAACATGGAACTATGGCAGGAAATGCAGAAGAAATTCATTGAAGGTGTAGGGTTCGGGCATGTAAAGAAGTCGAGTAAAGAGTAACCATTCAGGAGTAGTCCATCATGTCCAAAGAAAATCAGAAAGTTGCGCTCGTTACCGGCGGAATCGGCGGAATCGGTACCGAGATCTGTAAGGCCCTGATCGATCAGGGCAGACGGGTTTATGCCGCCCACCTATTGTCTGAAATGGAAAAAGCACAGGATTGGAAAAAGGAGATGGCGCAAAGCGGTTATCAGGTCAGCACCGTGCCGGTAGACGTCGCCTCGTTCGACTCTTGCGCCGAGATGGTCAAGAAGATTGAAGCCGAGGCCGGCCCGGTCGCGATTCTGGTTAATTGCGCGGGAATTACCCGGGACACCACACTCCGGAAAATGGATCTCGAGTTCTGGCGATCCGTGATCGATGTCAATCTGAACAGCGTGTACAACGTGACCCGTCAGGTGATCAACGGCATGCTGGAAGCGGGATTCGGCCGGATCGTCAATATTTCCTCGGTCAACGGACAGAAAGGGCAATTCGGGCAAACCAATTATTCCGCGTCGAAAGCCGGGATTCATGGCTTCACCATGGCGCTCGCGCAGGAAACGGCGAAGAAGGGCATCACGGTCAATTCGGTGTCTCCCGGTTACATCGAGACTTCGATGACCGCGGCGGTCCCCGAGGACGTGCGGAACGCGATCGTCGCGGGCATCCCGGCCGGGAGGATGGGAAAACCCGAGGAAATCGCGCATACCGTCGCGTTCCTGGCGGCGGACGATACGACCTATATTACCGGGGCCAATATTCCGGTGAATGGCGGGTTGTATATGTCCTACTGAGAGCCGATTTTTGGGATGTCGATAAAAGGGCTTGTCGAAAGACAGGCCCTTTTCGTTTTTGGTCGCGGGTCGCAACCGGACCGCTTAAGCGCTTCTCCGTCCGCAAGCAGTCCGCAGGACGGGAAAAATCGCAGTCGCGAAAGAATTAAATTTTTCTCTAAAAACTGTTGACAAGGTCGAAAAATCCTTGTATTGTGCACTGCAACAACGATGTTGCGTTGCACAAAGCCTCTAATCTCAATGGAGAATCTGTTATGAAAACTTTTCAAGAAACAATTACCGAAGTCAACGAATTGGTTACGGATTCATTCAAGCAGCTGAGTGAAGTCAATACCCGTGCCTATGACAGTATCGTCAAGGGCCAAACCGAAATCGCCACTCTCTGTGTTCGTACCGGCGTCAAGCAATTGGAACTCGCCCGTGACGCGAAAGACGTTCCGGCTTTTTTGAAAGCGCAGAAAGAGTTGACCACGGAATTTGCCGAAGATCTGATCAAATACGCGCAGTCCGCGGTCGAATTGGCTACCAGCAGCCGCGACGATCTGTTCGGATTGATCGAATCCAGCGTGAAGGGAGTCGCGAAGATTTACCCAATGCCTGAAACCAAAGCCGCCTGATAGCCGCATTTTTCTTCTCCCTCCTTTAAAAAAGTAGCCATTACTTTTGCCCTTATCTCGAATAAGGGCTTTTTTTTGCCTGCGTTCCGGGGGTAGACCAAGAAATCAGGAATGCCTTGGTTTGCCGGCAATGAGCAAAAAACGGGCGGGTACGCGCATTATTCGGGGACACCGACTCCCGCGGCGAATGCATCCGAAACCAGGGTTTCGATGTTATCGCCAGTCAATGATTCCAGAAAAACGGCGAGATCGTTGATTTCGTGATCGGCCAGCGACAGGGGTTTGATCAGGCGATCCAGGTTTTCATGGGCAACCCCGCCTTGGTTATAGAATTCAATCACGCTTCTCAGCGATAACAGACTACCATCGTGCATATAGGGAGCGGTCAATGCAATGTTGCGTAACGAAGGCGTTTTATATCGCCAGCGGTCTTCAGGCAGTCGCGTGACTTCATAACGTCCCAAGTCATTGTGTTCGGGTTCAGCGACCGAAGCGATCGCCTCGCTATCGACTTTCAGGAATACCCCCGGGGCGACCTGCAAGCGCAGCTTTTCCGATCCCTTTTCCATGGTTCGCCGGTAGCCGATCCCGGTATCATGAAATTGATTGTCGCTGAAAACGGTATGCTCTTTTCCGATCGGATGACAGGCCGCGCACTGCGCCTTTCCGGTGAACAAATCGAAACCGCGCTTCGCCGATTCGCCGAGCGCGCTTTCAACTTTTCCATAGTACCAGCGATCAAAGGGTGAATTCGCCGAATTGAGCGTCCTCTGATAGCTCGCGATCGCGTTTCCGACATTGATCATGTCGGGCCCTTTTGCATAGGCGGCCTTGAACAGATCCAGGTATTCCCCGGTGCTCTTCAATTTGTCGATCACAAATCCGATCGAGGGATTCGCCATTTCATTTTCGGCCAGCATCGGCCCCCAAACTTGCTGTTCGAGGGTCGATTCGCGCCCGTCATGAAACAAAAACCTGGCGTAGCCTACGTTGTACAAGGTCGGCGCGTTGCGGCGCACAGAACGCCCTTCGACTCCGATGGAGGTCGACATCTCGTTGCTGGTAAAGCCCTGCTCCGGAATGTGACACATGGCGCACGAGAAGGTGTTGTTTCCGGACAACCGCCGGTCGAAAAACAATTTGCGCCCGAGTTCGATTTTCTTGCGCGTGATCGGGTTGTCCGGGGTCATGGACGGCGCCGGCAGACCGAGCGGGGGTGATTCGACAAACCGGATCAGATCGGCGCTCTTGCCGAGACGATCGGTCAGAGCAATCGACCGGGTCCGGTACCCGGCGGTTTCATAATTGGTTTTGGAATCGCCGGATTTATGGGCCGGCAACCCTTCGCGGTGTTGCGAGATTTTCTCCGCTGGCTGGTCGGGAACCGGCGCAAGGTCCAGCAGTGTTTTGATATCGTTGACGAGAAGCTCCGCGTGCAAGAAAGAAACGCTGTAGATCTTGCGAATCTGCTTCTCCCGATCGATCAGAAACACTCTTAAAACATGCGAAAAGGTCCCGGTGAAACGGCCCCGTTCGTCAACTTCTTTGATCACGGACTGACGATAATCCTTGAGGATCGGATTCAACTCGGCTTCCGAAACCGCGGTCAGAAAGCGCCAATCGAATTCGCCGCCGGTGAACCCGGCGGCATATTTTTTCATCACGGCCGGCGTGTCGTGCGCGGGATTGAAACTCAGCGTGAGCAAGCGTACGTGCCGAGCCACGTCGGGAAGTTTCTGCAGGTGCCCTTGGATTTGATGAAAAACCGCGGCCGCAAGCGGACAGCCGTTGATGTCGGTACAGGTCGAGTAGATAAAACCAAGCACGACGATCCTATCCTCCATCAGATCATGCAACGCGGTTTTCCGGCCGTCGCTGTCCAGGACCTGTCCGTTCGCGGCCGCTCCAAGCCTTGGCAAGGAATAGCCGCCGGGACTTGGAGCGGAAAAGGTCAAGGGAGCGTATCCGGGTGCGAGGACGGTTTCGCCGCCGCTTGCAAGGCTGCCCGCCATGCCGAGCAAGACGATCAGACCATGACCGATCGCTCGGAACGCTCTAGCTTTCGCAGCGCCTGACGTCTTGTGAATTCCGCGATGCAATGTCTTGAAAGTTCGAGGATCGCCGGTCTAAGGGCTGGAATCGGTTCTCTTGAGCGCCAGGTTCGTGGAGTCCGGCCGATTGTCCAGGCGCGCATAGAGCGACCGCGCGCCGAACCTCATTTGATGCGGACGCCCCAATTTTTGATCGATGAAATCGATCGCGAACTTTTCGGTCAATTGTTTGCCGTCCCAGTGAAACGACTTGAAAAATTGCTCATTGTCCTTTCCTTTCTTGTCCCAGTTTCCGAGCAATGACGAGGTGAAATACAAGCGCTTGCCGTCCCAGCTCGAAGAAACCATGTTCACTTGCGCGCCGATTTTCTTCTCGTAAACCTGCTTTGGATGGAAAGGGTCCGTGATATCGAAGGCCCGGGTCGTTCCATCCATGAAGGTGTTCACCCAGAGCAAGGCATCATCGCTCTGAATCGAAATATCGACCGGCAGCGGCACCTTCGAGGGATCCGCGATATCGGCGACTTCCTTTGCCTGCCATTCTCCCTTGGGATCCTCGTATACCAGCCAGATTTTCGAGGTCAGCGCGGTCGAAGTGAAACAATAGTGATGTATGGGATTCAACGCGCAACGGATTTCGAGCGGCGCCCCCGGAACGTCGAATATTTTCTTCGGCTGTTTGGTATGCAGATTCCAGAGCACCATGGTGTTGCCGAAGCGCTTCATCGCCTCCGGATCATTCAGCATCTTGCCGAAATCCATCATATAGTTCGACCATCCGGTAAAGGACGAGGTGAGCATGATATTCCTGAGCGGCAGGACCCGCACATCATAGTTATAGCCGTCCGCATACTTGCCCGATTTAACCGCTCCGCGCAGATCCGAATCGGTCGGTATCCAATAAGTATCGACGTAATCTCCGCCGTTCGTGTATTCGACCAGCGCGGTGCGGCCGCCATGATCCTTGTTGTTCGATAACCCGGTCAACAGCATCGTTCCGGCAAGCGCATAATTCGTATGCGGCCCGACCACGCCGCCCGATTGTTTCTCGAAATCGGTGATGGTTTTGTACAGGGCGGGTTTCGAAGGGTCTGTATGGACGTCGAAAATAAAAATCCTACTCGTGTCCAGCCCGCTTGCCCATAAATACTGGCGATCATCGGTGAAACCGGAATGATGCGCTTCATTGCGTCCGCCAACCGAAAGCGTGGCAACGACCTGACCGTAGCTCGGCGAAGCGGGATTTACGTCCACCGTGACCAGTTTATCCTGTTCGTCGCCCACGCCGACCATGCCCAATGTCCAGACATAGACATAGTCTTCCTGGCCGACGATTTTCGCCATGTAGGGTGACATGCAGGTCTCGTCCGCGACGGCCCGGTTGAAGCCGGAAAAAATCGCCAATAATAGGAAGCCAACTCCGAGGGCGACTCTGAAAACCGCATCGATTGAAGAGGGGTTTTTATCGGTTTTGTCTGTCATTTTGGATCCTCATTGTGAAGTGAGTGGATTGAATTGATATTTTCAACGACCGGCAATTCCCTGCGATTCGACGTCCATGAAATTTTGCTCGAACATAGATGACTGGTCGCCTTAAATGTCAATCGGTTTATAAAATTTTCACCGCCAGACTTGAAAAATTCCGGTCCGTGGCCATATTATGAGCAGGCCCCGCCCGCGAACGCCGCAGGCAGGGTCCCGCCGATCAGGAAAGGAGCAGTTCAATCTTTCCGGTGCGGTCGTTAATATAGTTGCAGAATGCTGGTTGTCTGGGTCGTTCCAGCAGCCGTCCACCTTCGGTATCTCCTGTGAATTGCCTTCCATCATCTGCGATTAAATCTTCATTCATTTTCTTCAATGGTAATATACATGGTTTCAGGTACCGTAAAATGGTTTAACGAGTCCAAAGGTTTTGGTTTTATCTCTCCGGCGGATGGCAGTGCAGACGTTTTCGTTCACTTTTCCGCGATCGCCGGAGGCGGATTCCGGAGCCTCACAGAAGGTCAATCGGTCCGCTTCGACGTCGAGCGGGGCGCTAAAGGACCGCAGGCTGTCCGGGTCTCCGTCGAGGGCTAAGCCCATCTTCGAGTTCTCAAGCGAGTCCCGCGATTCCGCGGGACTCTTCCGTCCACAACTCGATCAGCGAGACCATCCATCATGCTAGAAACCGCGTCGAATCTACCGTTTTGGGCTTATATCGCAGTCACTCTGCTGTTAACCCAAGTCACCATCGCCAGCGTTACCATTTTTCTTCACCGCTATCAGGCCCATAACGCACTGACCTTGCATCCGATCGCGAGTCATTTTTTTCGCTTCTGGCTTTGGTTGACCACGGGCCTGGTGACCAAGGAATGGGTCGCGGTGCACCGCAAGCATCACGCGAAGTGTGAAACCGCGGACGATCCTCACAGCCCCCAGATTCAGGGAATCTGGAAGGTCCTGTTCGGCGGTGTCGGACTGTATTGCGCCGCGAAGCGTGACAGCAGGACGCTCGAATATTACGGCAACGGCACGCCCGACGACTGGCTGGAACGCAACCTGTACAGCCGTTACTCCCTGCTCGGCATTGCAATCATGGCTGTACTCGATTGCTTGGTGTTCGGCGCGGCCGGGCTGATTATCTTCGCCGTGCAAATGGCATGGATCCCGTTCTGGGCGGCCGGTGTTGTGAACGGGCTCGGTCATTTTTGGGGCTATCGCAACTTCGAAACCACGGATGCTTCGCGCAATTTATCCCCACTGGGTATTTGGATCGGCGGTGAAGAGTTGCATAACAATCACCATGCTTACCCGCATTCGGCGAGGCTTTCGAATAAACGGTGGGAATTCGATATCGGCTGGTTGTACATCAAGACCCTGGCATTGGTTGGTTTGGCGCGAATTCGACGCGTCGCGCCCAAAGTGCATATCGCCCTTGGCAAACGGGTCGTGGACATCGAAACGCTCAGGGCCGTCGTGCGCGATCGCTACCATATCCTGACGCTCTATGGCCGCCAGGTCATTCGACCGGTCGTGCGCGCGGAAGGCCGCATGAACCAGGGAGTAAAGCGCAAGCCGCTGCGTCAATTGCGCAAACTGATGACACGCGAAGATATCTTGCCGGATGCTCATGCGCTCGCGATCCTGAGCGAGGCGTTGCAACACAGCCATGCGCTGGAGACAGTCTATCGCTTCAAGGCGCGACTCAAAGAATTATGGACCCGTGCCGCGAGTGACGGGGCCAAGCGAGTGGAGTTTCTCGAGGCCTGGTGCGCCGAGGCGGAAAATTCAGGCATCCAGGCATTGCAGGACTTCGCCGACCTGCTGCGCGGCTATACCCTGCAGCCGGCGTAGTGGGAGGGCGGGTACCCTTTTTAGTTGGCACCACAGTATGCCGATACGCCTGGTAGAATATTGTATAGGGTCTTGGTACCGGCTGGCTAAGGGGGGACTCTTGACGCTAACGTGCGTGAATGGGGCGCCTTGGGCGCCCCATGTCGGATGCCTGACCGTATTATTGGTTCAGCGGAATGGCGATGTCGATCACCGGCTCGTCGAAGGTACCGACGAGACTAGCCTTCCCGGTCAGAAAGTTCACCCGGTAAAAGCCGCTTACACCATCGACGACCAGAGAGGCGAAGGCCTGATTGGTTGTTGTCTCGCCGTTTTTCAGGATCGTGGT
>JAKEEL010000178.1 GCA_022616595.1 Methylococcaceae bacterium | reverse complement strand
CGCGCAAACCAGCCCTTGATCGGAAAGAGTGATACACTCGGCGCAATCCTGATTTTCCGCGCATCCGCCGGGACTCGTGATGATGGCCTGGTTAAAACGGAACATCGAGCCGGTATCCTGATTGCACGGGGCATTTACAAGGAATCATGTGCCCAAACCACTGAATTTCAGCGTCCACCCAAGCCCTTCAAATTGTCCCTGGCTACCCACAATCCCTGATCAGCCGCCTGCCGGTACCAGTGTCTCGCTTTTTCGAGGTCTTTCGCAACCCCTTTGCCTCTGGTATACATCGAACCCAAGTTGTTTTGCGCCCAGGCGTTTCCCTGCTGCGCGGATTTACGGTACCACACGGCCGCTTTTTCAGAATCTTTGTCGACTCCTTTCCCCTTTTCATACATCCAAGCGACATTAAATTGCGCCCATTCGTGCCCCTGTTCCGCGGCCTTGCGGTACCAGCCAAACGCTTGTTCATAGTCTTTCGGCACTCCCCTGCCCTTTTCATACAGCCGGCCCAAGTTATATTGGGCCCAGGCATCGTGCTGCCCGGCGGCTTTGCGGTACCAAGCGAGCGCGCTTTCAAAGCTTTTCGGCACACCGTTACCTTTTTCATACATCCGGCCCAGATTAACTTGTGCGGAGGCATGTCCCTGCGCGGCGGCTGTGTGGTACCAAGCAACGGCTTTTCCGAAGTCTTTCGATACCCCTGGACCCGTTTCGTAGATTCTGCCCAAATTATACTGCCCCCAGGCAAGTCCCTGTTCGGCCGCCTTGCGGTACCAGTTCATCGCTTGTTCCGGGTCTTTGATCACCCCGTCACCCTGTTCGGACATCCGGCCCAGGTTATTCTGCGCCAATGCATAGCGCTTTTCCGCGGCCTTTCTGTAAAGTTCAAGCGCACTTTCATTGTCCTTTTGCGCCTCGAATGCTTGGCCCAGCAGCGTTTGATACTTGGCGCTGTCCGGCTCGAGTTCCAGGGCTTTTTCACAGGCCGGTACCGCTCGATCCGCATCGATTTTGTCGATGGTTACGCCGGACCCGGCGATGTCATGTTGGTATTTCGGTCCGGTCAGTGCTTCACATCGCAACGCGATTTGCGTTTTTTCCCGATCCGCTTGGTCAATCCGATACAGCGCGTATCCGAGCAGCAAGGCACACGAAATCAGCACCCCGGCGATCGACCTGATCCGTCGAAACCGAACCTCGGGCAAAACGCCCAATATTGTCGATACGATCGTGGTGTATTGGTTTTTTATTGCATAGCCCGCTAAAGCGAGCCTGGTCAGCGGGCTTTCCCTGCCACCCACACCCGCAGTATTATTTTTTTTCGCCGAAGGTTTTCCTGAAGCCTGCGCGGTGCCCGCAAATTTCTTGAAATGAAATTCCAGCGCCGCGGCAATCGTTTCCATGAGGCGACTGGAGTACCGGTCCGTAGCCATCGAAGGCATCGGTCGAGCATCCGACTCCGCAGGTTCGGTCATCGCGATTCGCTCTTTCCGACCGGTATCCGGTTCGGCCAGCCTGGTCACCGCGGCTTGCTGACCATCTTGCTCCGGGAACTCTCGTTCCGTCCACCGGCTCTCCAATGCCCGCACCGTCTGTAAGCGGCTTTTGACTTGAAACTTCAGCGCGGCATCGATTGCGTCCAACAAGGCATCCGAATACCGGCCCCTAACCACCGAGCGAATCGGCCGATAAGGATCGGGCTCGTGATTCAATAATGCGAAACTGCGATCGTTCGCGTCGGGAACGACCTGTCCGCTCATGCAGTAATACAGACTCGCGCCGATGCCGTACACGTCGGTCCAAGGCCCTTGATTACCCCTGCTAGAATATTGCTCATAGGGCGCAAAACCCGGCGTGAACACCACAACCAGCGAACGGCTCCTTTCGCCGAGCGCGACCCGGGCTGAACCGAAGTCGATCAACATCGGACTCGAATCGGCGCGCAAGTATATGTTGTGCGGTTTGATATCCCGGTGCAGCAGGCCATTCTCATGCACCGTGCGCAAACCGTCCAGAACCGGCAAAAAGATTGCCTTGAGGTCGGGTTCTTCGAGGCCGAATCCGCGACGCTCGAGATAGTCCTGAAGGCTCTGTCCCGGCTCGTAGTCCATGACCAGATACGCCGAATTATTCGCTTCGATAAAACGCAGCACGCGCACGATATTCGGGTGGTTGAACCGCGCGAGGTTTCTCGCTTCCGCCACAAACCGCTTCAGGCCCCATCGGTACAGCTTTTTGTCCTGCTCGCGATTCGATTTGACGGCCACCGTGGAAGAGCCTTCCCGCACCGCGAATTCCTGCGGCAGATATTCTTTAATCGCAACCGGTTTCTCGAGTAGCCTGTCGCGGGCCAGGTAAGTGATGCCGAATCCGCCGTGTCCCAACAGAGACTCGATCGTGTAGGCCTCCAATTCATACCCCGGAGGCAAGGCATTTTTATGGTCGATCAAATTCATCGTTGCAGCAGCGGGTTGCTTTTTCGGGATTGCTCGAAATCGAAGGAGCCACAGAAAAACCCATTCCGGTAGTATAGATTACGGCGGCCGGCCGACCATTTTCCGGACGGAACCAAACCCGGTGACGAATAGCTCATTGTACTCAATCACCATCGAGAGGGCCTACTTCGGCCGTTCGATCGGGACCAGCGGGGCTTTCTCCTGTGCGTGTTCCACCCTGACTTCGGGCACCGATCGCAAAAACCGTGGTCTACCGGCAGGACTTCGCTGAAACAATAAACAAAAATACTGTGAAAACCTCGGTCATCGTTTCATTCCTGCTCGCCTTGGCCGGTGTATCGGTCTGGTATTACACGCGGCCCGATCCGATTCAGGTCAGGCTCCACATGGTCGATGCCGGGACCGTCAGATCGACCGTGTCGAATACCCGCGTGGGTACGGTCAAGGCTTGCCGCCGCGCCTATCTCGCACCCGCGACCGGTGGACAGGTCGCCGAACTGGTCGTGACAGAAGGCAGCGCGGTCCGCCGGGAGGATATCCTGATGACGGTCTGGAACGCGGACTTGCGGGCACAGATCGATCTGGCGCGGGCCGATGAGATCGCGGGCCGGGCAAGGGCCGAGGAGGTTTGCGCGATTGCGGCCGGCGCCAAACGCGAAGCGGATCGACTGCTGAAGCTGCGCCAGCACAAGCAGATTATTTCCGAGGAATCCGTGGACCGGGCGCTCACCGAATCGGAAGCCCGGCGCGGGGCGTGCCGGGCCGCGAAGGCCTCGATCAGCGTGAACCAGGCACGGATCAAAGCCGCCGAAGCGGCACTGGAACGTACGCTGGTCAAGGCTCCTTTCGACGGCGTCGTGGCCGAGGTCAACGCGGAACTCGGTGAGTTCGTGACCCCCTCCCCTCCGGGGATCCCGACGCTGCCCGCGATCGATCTGCTGGACATCAGTTGCCTGTTCGTCTCGGCACCGATCGACGAAGTCGATGCGCCCGCGATCAAAATCGGGATGCCGGCCTGTGTTTCGCTGGATGCGTTCGCCGAAAAACGCTGCTCCGGGCGGGTCCGCCGGATCGCACCCTATGTGCTGGATCGCGAAAAGCAGGCCAGAACCGTGGAAGTGGAAGTCCAGATCGAAAAAGAGGAAGAATTGATCGGACTGTTGCCGGGTTACAGCGCCGACATCGAAATCCTGCTCGATACCAAAGACAATACCTTGCGCCTCCCCACGGAAACCATCATCGAAGGGAATCGGGTGCTGATTTACAAGGACGGCGAATCGCTCTCGGAACGGAAGTTCGAAGCGGGCCTTTCGAACTGGGAATACACCGAAGTCCTATCCGGCATCGAAGCGGGCGAAAGCGTGGTCGTTTCGATCGGAAAGGAAGGTGTCGAAGCAGGGGCCGAGGTGGTCTCCGAAACCCCGCATCAATCCGAATCGGCGCGCCCATGATCCGCCTGAACGGGATAAACCGGAACTTCACGGTCGGCGACCAGATCGTGCATGCGCTCAAGGATGTCGATCTTGCGATCGCCGCGGGAGAATATGTTTCGGTGATGGGACCCTCGGGTTCCGGTAAATCCACCCTTCTGAATACGATCTCGCTCCTGGACCGGCCCAGTTTCGGAAACTATGAACTCAACGGCAAGAACGTCACGGACCTGTCCGATCAGGAACTCGCGCGGGTCCGGCGCGAAAACATCGGCTTCGTATTCCAGTTTTTTCATCTGATTGCGAGGCTTACCGCGGCGGAGAATATCGAGATGCCATTGATTCTGGCCGGAGTCGACCGGAATCAGCGCACTCAGCGCGTCGAGCAGGCGATCGCGGCCTATGGACTCGGCAACCGCGCCGACCACCGTCCCGATCAACTCTCGGGCGGCCAGCGGCAGCGCGTTGCGATCGCGCGCGCCACGATCATGCGGCCAGGGATCATCCTCGCGGACGAACCGACCGGCAATTTGGACCGCCATTCCGGAATCGAAATCGTTGATTTGCTGGAACGCTTGAATCGCGATGGCGTAACCCTGCTGGTGGTCACCCACGACCCCGCGCTCGGCAAGCGCGCGGCGCGCCGGATCACGATGGTCGACGGTGCAATCGTTTCCGATTCGCTAGCGGGCTCGACCGATTGAACCCATGCGCGCGGCGGATGTGTTGCTTCTGGTTGCCAAATCGATTCGCGCACAGCGCCTGCGCTCCGCGCTGATTCTGATCGCGATGGCGATCGGGGTCGCCGCGGTGATCGTTTTAGCCGCCTTGGGCGAAGGCGCACGGCGCTACATCACCGGAGAGTTTTCCGCGCTCGGCACCAATTTGATTTTCATCCTGCCAGGACGTTCCGAGACCACCGGCGGCCAGCCGCCGCTGCTCGGTGAAACGCCCAGGGATCTGACGCTCGACGATGCCCTGGCCTTGCTGCGCAGCCCGTATATCGCAAATGTCGCACCCGTCGTGATCGGCTCGGCGCCGGTCTCGGGAGGGCAGCGCGAGCGCGAATCCAACATCATGGGCTCGACCTCGGATCTGCTCGCGGTTCGCCACCTGAATCTGGCTCAAGGCCGCTTCCTGCCCGAAATCCCTGCGCAGCGCGCGCTGCCGGTCTGTGTGATCGGCCAGACGGTCCGCAACGAGCTGTTCGGTTCGCGGCCCGTGCTCGGACAATGGCTCCGCATCGGCGACCGGCGTTTTCGCGTGATCGGCGTGCTCGCTTCGGAAGGCCAATCGGTCGGGGTCGATTTCGACGAGGTCGTGATTGTTCCGGTGGCTTCCGCGCAGGCATTATTCGACTCTCCGGCGCTGTTTCGGATTCTCGTCGAGACGAAAAGCCGCGGCGCGACGATGCCCGCCATCGAGGATATCAATCGCACCATCGAGGAACGCCACGAAGGGGAAAACGACGTAACCGTGATTACCCAGGACAGCGTGGTCCATACCTTCGATGTCATCCTGACCAAAGTCACGCTCGGCATCGCCGGCATCGCCGCGATCAGTCTCGCGGTCTCGGGAACCCTGATCATGAACGTGATGCTGGTCAGCGTATCCCAACGAACCGCGGAAATCGGCCTTTTGAAAGCGATCGGCGCGGCCTCGGCCCAGCTTAAGATTTTGTTTCTGGCCGAAGCGGCTCTGTTGTCTCTCACGGGCGCCGCGGCAGGTCTGGCCGGGGGTTACGCGGGCGCATTGGCGGTCGCGCGGCTCTACCCCGCGTTTCCGATCACGGTTCCGGGCTGGTCGCCGCTCGCGGCCCTGGCGACGGCCTTGGCGACCGGCCTGTTGTTCGGCGTTCTTCCGGCCGCGCGAGCCGCAAAGCTCGATCCGGTCGAAGCGCTGGCCAGGCGCTGAGCATGCGAACCGCCGATCTGATCCGCTTTTCGCTGCGTTCGGTCACGGCCTACCCGGCCCGATCCGGACTGACGATCCTCGGCATCCTGATCGGGATCACCGCGGTCGTGCTGTTGACGTCGATCGGGGAAGGCATCCACCGTTTCGTTCTTTCCGAATTCACTCAGTTCGGGACCAACCTCGTCGCGGTGACTCCGGGCAAACGGGAAACCTTCGGGGTTTCCGGGGCAACCATCAGCAACGTGCGCCCCTTGTCCTTGAACGATGCGGATGCCCTGGGCAAACTCGATCATATCGTCGCGCTCGTGCCGGTCGTGCAAGGCAATGCACGCATCGAGTCCGGCAACAAGAACCGCCGCACGACGATCCTCGGGGTCGGGTCCAAGGTTCCCGAAGTCTGGAAAATGGATGTCGCAACCGGAAGTTTCCTGCCCGACGACGATCAGCGCATGGCCCGGCCTTATGCGGTGCTCGGCAGCACGCTGAGAAGCGAATTGTTCGGCGACGAAAATCCGCTCGGCCGGCGGATTCGGGTCGGCGAAGACCGTTATCGGGTCATCGGCGTGATGCAAGGGAAAGGGCAGATGCTCGGTTTCGATCTGGACGACACGATCTATATCCCGGTCGGCCGCGCGATGGAACTCTTCGACCGCGAAAGCGTCATGGAAATCGATTTGCTCTACGAAGCCGAAATCTCGGCCGAACACGCGGCCCGATCGGTCAAACGCCTGCTCAAAAGCCGGCACGGGAGCGAGGATTTTACCCTGATCACGCAGCAGCAGATGCTGGAAATCCTGGATTCGGTCCTCGACATCCTTACGCTCGCGATCGGCGCACTGGGCGGGATCTCCCTGCTCGTGGGCAGCGTCGGAATCCTGACCATCATGACCCTGTCGGTTTCCGAGCGGATTTCCGAAATCGGCCTGTTCCGGGCCATCGGCGCGGAACGCAAGGATATACTCGGCATGTTTCTCGCGGAAGCGATCGCGCTGAGCACAGTCGGCGGCGTGTGCGGGGCCGCACTCGGGATTCTGCTGGTGCAACTGATCACCTGGCTGCTGCCGGCACTGCCGGTCAGACTCGCGTGGCATTATCTGCTGTCCGCGTTCTTCCTGTCGGTGCTGATCGGCCTGATCGCCGGAGTCATGCCCGCGCTCCGGGCCGCGAGACTCGATCCGCTCGATGCGCTCAGGACCGAATAGGGCGAGGAATGCAGGCTGCGAGGCATTCTGAGATTTCCGGCGTTCCCGAACGCCGCCCAACGCAGGCTTTCGTTCTTCAACCCAAGCCCGGAGCTTTGCGGCGGATATCCGCCGTTATATTCAGGCTCTTGGGGCCGATAAGGCATTGCGCAGTCCAAGGTGTTGATGGAAAGCGTCGAAGTCCCTGTCGGCGTGCAGAAGAGGCAGTTTGTTTTCGATGCAGAACGTCGCAATGATCGCATCCGTGGTTTTGCGAACCGTAATGCCTTTTTTCCAGAGTAAGCGAAAATTTTCCGCGCTGCGCATTGCCAACTGTTTTCCCAATAGGTCGAATATGGTAAATGTCGTCAGGAGTTCTTTTGCGGTTACAAAATCCTTGTCGCTGCGAAAACCTTGAAGCACCTCGGCAAGAATCAAATCACCCAACGTAACTGGTTCGATTCCGAGCATTGCGTCGAGACAATCGGTCTCGCGCGAGTTTATCCCGTTAAAGTAGTCAATCCATACACTGGAATCAACGAGAATCACTCGTTTGTCCGGATGTCATCCAAATCACCGTCCCAAGGCAATTTGCCGCGGAATTGCTTGATGTTTCCCTGCTGTTTCAGCCGGATCAGCGTTTTCAGTCCAAGTTCCACAGCATCGCGTTTGGTTTTCAGACCGGTCAATTCAAGGGCTTCCGCCATCAGGTTGTCGTCAATCACAATATTGGTTCGCATCGGAGTATAGATGTGTATAAATGATATTTTCTCTACACATTAAACACCTGATATCGGTAACTGTCAAGGATTGGAAGGCACTCTCCGGTACACCGTAAGAGCGGGCTTTATGGAAGATTGACACGAGCCACGTCACTTGGGCAGGCCAGGCTTGCTCGCAAAACGAATTCCAGATGGCCCATCAACTTGGATTGAACCGACTCTCCCTCCGGACTGCCCGGTAACCGATATCCATACGGTAATAGATATCCTGCCAATCGACGCGGGCCGCAAGTTCATAGGCCCGTGAGCGCGCCTGTACGATGCCGTCTCCGAGCGCGCATGCACAAAGCACCCTGCCGCCTGCGGTGACTACCTGTCCCGACTGGATCCGGGTTCCCGCATGAAAGAATTTGGACTCGATCGAATCGGTGTGATCGAGGCCCTGAATCACGTCCCCCTTGCGGTAGTCTCCGGGATAGCCGCCCGCGGCCAGCACTATGCCGAGAGCGGCTCGCGGATCCCAGTCGGCCCCGAGCCGATCGAGGTTTCCGTCCAATGCGGCTTCACACAGCTCCACCAAGTCGCTTTTGAGGCGCATCAATATCGGCTGGGTTTCCGGGTCGCCCAATCGGCAGTTGTACTCCAGCACCTTGGGCAACCCCTCGTCGCCGATCATCAGACCGGCATAGAGAAACCCGACGTATGGGCTGCCGTCCGAGGCCATTCCGCGGAGCGTCGGTTCGATGATGTCCGTCATGATCCGTCGATGAATCCCGGGACTGATTACCGGCGCCGGAGAGTAGGCGCCCATTCCGCCTGTATTGGGGCCGAGGTCGCCATCGTCGCGAGCCTTATGATCCTGGGAGGTCGCCATCGGCAGCGCGGTTTTTCCGTCCGTGATCACGATGAAACTGGCTTCCTCGCCTTGCAGTAATTCTTCGATGACAATCCGCTGTCCGGCTTTCCCGAAGGCCTTTCCCGAAAGCATTTCGCGCACGGCGGTTTCGGCTTCGGTCCGCGATGTCGCGATAATTACTCCTTTCCCGGCGGCCAGGCCGTCGGCTTTGATCACCACGGGAATCCGCGATTGCTTGAGATAGCTCAGTGCCGGATCGATTTGCGTAAATGTCCGGTACTCCGCGCTTGGAATCTTGTGGCGCGCCAGGAAATCCTTGCAGAAGGCCTTGGACCCTTCGAGTTGCGCGGCTTTGCGGCTCGGGCCGAAACAGCGCAGACCGCTTTCACGGAATCGGTCGACGATCCCTTCCACCAGCGGGGCTTCCGGTCCCACGATCGTCAGCGCGATGCGCCGAGCAGCCGCGAATTCCAACAGCGCGTCGATGTCCTCGGCGCCGATGTCGACATTCTGGGTATTGGCTTCGAGCGCGGTGCCGGCGTTTCCGGGCGCGACATACACGCGGCCCACTTTTTCCGAGCGCGCGACTTTCCAGGCGAGCGCATGCTCACGCCCACCTCCTCCGACAATCAATACGTCCAACAAGAACCCCTAGTGCCGAAAGTGGCGCAGGCCGGTGAATAGCATCGCGATGTTGTATTCGTCCGCCGCGGCGATGGTTTCTTCATCGCGCATCGAGCCGCCGGACTGGATCACGGCGGTGATGCCGGCCTTGGCTGCGGAGTCGATGCCGTCCCGAAACGGGAAAAAAGCGTCCGAGGCCATCACCGAACCCTCGACCCTGAGCCCTTCATCGGCGGCCTTGATCCCCGCGATGCGGGCGGAATACACCCGGCTCATTTGACCCGCGCCGATGCCGATGGTCTGCCGGTTTCGGGCATAGACAATGGCGTTCGACTTGACGAACTTCACGACCTTCCAGGCGAACAGCAGGTCTTCGAGTTCGCGGCCGTCCGGCGCCCGTTTGGTCACGACTTTTACATCAGCCGCCCGGATTACCGCGTCGTCGCGGTCCTGGACCAGAAGTCCACCCGCGACCCGCTTGAAATCCCATTGGAGCGCCGGTGCATCGGGCCATCGACCGCATTCGAGCACCCGCACATTCTGCTTGCTTCCGAGAACACGCAAAGCTTCCGGATCGACGGACGGCGCGATCACGACTTCGACGAACTGCCTGTCGATAATCGCTTTCGCGGTTTCGGCATCCAGCGGACGGTTGAACGCAATGATTCCCCCGAATGCCGAGGTCGGATCCGTGGCATAAGCCCGGTCATAGGCCTCGATCAGCGTATCGGCGCAGGCGGCTCCGCAGGGATTGGCATGCTTGACAATCACGCAAGCCGTGTTGTCATGCAAGGATTTCACGCACTCCAACGCGGCATCGCTATCGGCAATGTTGTTGTAGGACAGGGCCTTGCCTTGCAATTGTTTCGCCGATGAGATGGTACCGCTCCCGGGATTTTGCTCGACATAGAATGCCGCGTTCTGATGCGGATTTTCGCCGTAGCGCATCTCTTGCTGCATGCGGAATTGCAAATTCAGCGTGTCCGGAAACCCGGCCCGATTGGCTTGGGCGAGATACGCCGCGATCGCGGTATCGTATTGCGCGGTGTGCGCAAAGCATTTCACCGCGAGCCTGAAAAGAGTTTCCTTGCACAAGCCTCGATTTTCCCGGATTTCGGCGAGGATTTGATCGTAATCTCCAGGGTCCACGACTACGCCGACCGCAGCGTGGTTCTTGGCCGCGGCCCGGATCATGGTCGGTCCGCCGATGTCGATGTTTTCGATCGCGGTTTCGAGCGTACAGGAGGGATCGGCGATGGTTTGCTGAAAGGGGTAAAGATTCACCACGACCAGATCGATCGGGTCGATGCCGTGTTCGGCCATGACGCGTTCGTCCTGTCCTCGCCTGCCGAGGATTCCGCCGTGAATTTTCGGATGCAGCGTTTTGACGCGTCCATGCATCATCTCCGGGAAGCCGGTGTAATCGGAAACCTCGATCACCGCGACACCGTTCACGCTTAACAGCTTCGCAGTTCCTCCGGTTGAAAGAATTTCGATGCCGAATCTGTTGAGTTCGGCACAGAAAGATACGATACCCTGCTTATCTGAGACGCTGACCAGCGCCCGGGTGATCGGACTAGACATAGGATCCAAGCTCGGGATGGGCAAGAAACGACGTGCCGGCCAATAACCCCTGAATTATGGCGTACCCGGTTTATTCCAAGCCATAGCGATCGATTTTTTTACGCAGGGTCGAGCGGCTGATCCCGAGGGTCAGCGCGGCTTTGCTCTGGTTGTAGCCGAGATGTTTCAATACGGTTTCAATCAGCGGTTTTTCAACTTCTGCGATCACAAATTCATAGAGGTTGCACGCGGGATGTCCGTTGATCTGCCGGAAATATTGCTCGACAGCGGTGCGCACGTATTCGCATAATGTCAACTGGCGGTTGCTAACCTGGCCGGGCGACCTCATTTCAAAGGCCATGTACTCGGAGTCCGGCTTCATACGGCCAGCCCATTTTCGGTTCGTTCGAACACGGCGTTACCCCCTCCATTTGTTGGTGTGGTTGGTTCTAAAGCTTCATTGATTCTCGTCAATGTCGCAGCCGATCATGCGCCGCTGACCAGTTATTCTACCCGTTCTTTGTCCGCTGTTGAAGGGCCGGAAGCCGAAAAATCTTTCGCGGAAGAGAAAGGCAGTGTCAACAGATCCAAAAGACCGGGGCGATCGGGGACGTTCCGATCGACGATCCCGATCCGCATCGACGCATGGCCTGAAGCCGGGTCCTTTCGATACGATTTGCACATCCAATCCCACCACGGGACTGAAAAGCCATAGTTGCTGTTGGTTTCTTCGGGAATCGCGGAATGGTGAATGCGGTGCATGTCCGGTGTGATCAATAGTTTCCGGATGCTTTTCTCCCAAGGATCGGGCATCCGCACGTTGCCATGATTGAAAAGCGAGCATGCATTCAGAATGATTTCGAAGACCACGACGGTCGCGGGCGAAACGCCCAACGCCAGTACCAAGACCATTTTGTAGTACATCGAAAACAGGATTTCGACCGCGTGAAAGCGCACCGCCGTGGTGCTATCAAAACCCGGATCGCAATGATGGACTTTATGGAAGCGCCAGAACAGCGGCACCGCGTGCAGCAGCCGATGCTGAACATAAATCGCGAAGTCCAGAACCAAGAGCCCTGCGGCGATCTCGAATCCGGAAGGCAGATCGAGTTGATGGAACAGACCCAGATCGTGGCGTGCCGCGTATTTCGCCGCGACCAAAGCGCCTCCGCCGGCCAGGAGGCGCACCACGACAAAATTCAGCGTCATCATGCCGAGATTGATGAAAAAGCGTTCGGACCTTTGCTGGCGGAATCGACGAAAGGGACGAATTTTTTCCCAGCCCAGCATCAGAACCAGGACACTCAGAAAAAACCCGAAGCGAATCATCGATTCCATGGATTATCGGTACCAGCGGGCCAGTTCTTGCGGATCCGTACCGAAAAAATAGAAGAGCCTCAAGGACCACATCAACAGAATCGTCCGAAGCATGCCGTCTTGCTCCCAGCGCCGGCTCGATGTGGTCAGAGCTTGTCTCAAACAGACCGGCGCGGCAATGTTTTTCAGTATTTTACTCAACGCAATATCTTCCATGATCGGAATCTCGGGGAATCCGCCGAGGGTTTGGAAGATCGTGCGCTTCACAAAAATCCCCTGATCACCGGTCGCGATGCCCGTGAGTCGGGACCGAAGGTTGATGCAAAATTCCACGACTCTGAAGGGCGCGTTCGGTCCGCTCAATCGAATATCAAATCGCCCCCAGACACAGTTTCGCCGCAGGCATCGGCACAGGACTTCGAAGGCATCGGGCGGCACCCGGGTGTCCGCGTGCAGAAACAAAAGGTAGGTGCCTCTGGCTTGTTCCGCGCCACGGTTCATCTGAATCGCGCGGCCGCGCGATTCGATCAGCACCTGGTCGGCATATCGGCGCGCGATTTCGGCGGTCCGGTCGGCGCTGCCGCCATCGACGACGATGATTTCGAGCCCATCGCTGTCGAGGTTCCGAAGCCCGGCAAGTGTTGAACCGATTGCGGCCGCCTCATTCAAGGCCGGCACGATAATGCTCAGTGCGAGAGCGTGAGTGGAATCGCTATCCATGACCGATTATGGCGGTTTGGCGCTTACATCAGACTGAAATCGTAGCCACCGATTTCGTCGTCCGGTTTTACGATCCGTAACCTGATTTCGAAGGGTTTGCCGACGGCCATCAGATTTTGCAGGGAAGCCTCGTCCGAAAAGTACTCATCGGCAAAAAAGATCCGCCGCGCCAAGGGTTCGCCATTGAGCTTGATCAAGTCCAGCCTGAGGCGCGGAAAAGCTTGTTGAAATCGACTTCCATTAATCATCACCGCGCGGAACCCGAGCGTGTCCGGCCCGGCAGGCTCGAGGCTTCGCTCCAATATTTCGATCGCCGCGGGATCTCGATAGGCCGGCAGGACACAGCCCAGATAGGCGCAAAATCCTTCGAGCCAGGGTCTGATGCTCGGATTTTGCGCGAGCCGCTCGCCTTCGAAAACACTGAACTGCAGGATCAGCAATGCGAACAGCGCGGCGACTCCCGGTAGCCATCCGCTTCGCGGGGACGACGCTCGCGGTTGTTTCCGCTGCGGGGCTATCGCGATCCCGGCGTTTTCCTGCGGCTGCCGGTCAATCGGCGGCGGCAGGGCTTGCTCCATCGGCAGGGTCGGCAGTTTGCGCAAATCGGAAAAGTGATCCTCGAATGCGACATCCGACAAGGAACTGATCGCGTCGAACAGGGTACCGCACTTCGCGCATTGTACCCGGCCCTGCCCCATGCGCAGCTGGCCGGTCGTAATCCGGAACGCGGTGCCGCATTCGGGACAATGGGTATACATGGTTCAGAATGTCCGGATCACGGCGACGGCCGTGCATAGCCGGGAGGCGTGGGCCCGTACCGGTCCGGGGTCATGCAGATATAGACAAACCGATTCCGGAATTTCATGAGTTTCTGACAGCTTCCAGTCTGACCCAATTTTCACGCATCCCGGTCGCGGCGAAGGTAAAATGTTGCCTATAGGCATACCGAACTCCTTCCACCTGCTCCCGAAGCAGCCCCGAAAGCACCAGTTTTCCTCCGGGTTTCACAAGATGGTTCAGCAGCGGTGCCAATTCTTCGAGGACTCTTGCGAGTATGTTTGCGATGAGGATATCCGCGGTTTCGCCCGTGATTTCCCCGGGGTATCGGCAGTCGATTCGATTACCGACCCCGTTATTTTGGGCGTTGGCCGCGGTGGCCGTCAAGGCCTGCGGATCGATATCCACGGCGATTGCGTTCTGCGCTCCGAGCAGGACCGACGCGATCGCCAAAATTCCCGACCCGCATCCATAATCGATGACTTTCCGGCCACCAAGATCCTGGTCCGCAAGCCATTCGAGACACAGCGCGGTGCTCGGGTGTGTGCCGGTGCCGAAGGCGAGCCCCGGATCGAGCACCAGATTCACGGCTTCGGGGTCCGGCGGACCTTGGTGGGATGGGCAGACCCATAAACGCTTTCCGAATTGCATGGCCCTGAAATGATCCATCCATTCCAGCTCCCAGGCGCGATCCGCCAGAATCTCGATATTCCAGCGGCTCAGCGGGGTTGCCGGCAACGCGTTGGAGACCGTTGTGCGGATCGCTTCGAGACCAAGCGGCTGTTCGAACAGCGCGACAATCAGGGTTTGGCGCCACAACGGGTGCGAATCGGGTGGAGGCTCATACAAAGGCTGGCCGGCAGCGTCCTTGAAGGTGACGGATACCGCGCCCAGTTTCGTCAGTACCTCCGCAACCGGGTCGGAGCCCTGATCGCTCGAAACTACCGAGATCTGATGCCATTCCACCATGACAATTCGAGCGAGACGCGTGTACCGTGCGGTGCTTCGTGAATTCCGCCCTTCAAAGACCGAGTTTCTTTTCCAGGAAATGGATGTTCTGGCCGCCGGCGCGAAATTCTCCGTCGGCGAGGATGTCACAATGCAGCGGAATATTGGTCTTGATTCCGGAAATGACCATTTCACTGAGCGCTGTCTGCAGCCGGGCCAACGCGCTTTCGCGGTTTTCTCCGTGTGCGATCAGCTTTCCGATCAGGGAGTCATAGTAGGGTGGAACCTTGTAACCATTATAGAGATGGGTTTCCACACGGATCCCGGGGCCACCCGGCATATGAAACTGCTCGATCACGCCCGGGCTGGGCACGAAGGTTTGCGGGTCTTCCGCATTGATCCTGCATTCGACCGCGTGGCCCTTGATCTGAACGTCCTGTTGGGAGAGCGACAGGGGTTCTCCGGCCGCGATCCGGATCTGTTCCTTGACGATATCGATTCCGTAAATCATTTCGGTAACCGGGTGTTCGACCTGGATTCGGGTATTCATTTCGATGAAATAAAATTCCTGGTTTTCATACAGAAATTCGAAGGTGCCCGCTCCGATGTAACCGATTTCCCGGCAGGCCTCGGCGCAGCGGTTACCGATTCTTTCCCGTTGTTCCGGCGTGATACCGGGTGCCGGAGCCTCCTCGATGACTTTTTGATGGCGGCGCTGGGTCGAGCAGTCCCGCTCGCCGAGATGGATCGCGTTGCCATGCGTATCGGCGAGGATCTGAAACTCGACATGGCGCGGGTTTTCGAGGAATTTCTCCATGTACACCGTATCGTTGCCGAACGCGGCCTTGGCCTCC
Organism: Methylococcaceae bacterium; assembly: GCA_022616595.1. Classification (GTDB taxonomy): domain Bacteria; phylum Pseudomonadota; class Gammaproteobacteria; order Methylococcales; family UBA1147; genus UBA1147. Next base: position 11,421 of record JAKEEL010000178.1, on the reverse strand, counting down.
GACTTGGTCAGGCTGATCGCATTCAGCAGCGCGGCTTCGGTATGAACCGTGCGCATGCCGCGTCCCCCGCCTCCGCCCGCGGCCTTGATGATCACCGGATAGCCGATTTCTCGCGCGAGCCTCAGCGACTTCTGCTTGTCGCTGTCGAGCGGATCATCCGAGCCCGGAACACACGGGATGCCCGCGGCCTGCATCGCGCGTTTCGCGGATATTTTGTCTCCCATCAGGCGGATGGTTTCGGGCCTGGGGCCGATAAAAATGAATCCGCTCTGGTTGACCTTTTCGGCGAAATCGGCGTTTTCCGCCAAAAAGCCGTACCCTGGATGAATCGCTTCCGAGTCCGTGACTTCCGCCGCGCTGATAATCGCGGGCATATTCAGGTAGCTTTCGGACGAGGGTGCAGGTCCGATACAGACCGATTCGTCGGCCAAAAGGACATGTTTCAACTCGCGGTCCACCTCGGAATGGACCGCGACCGCATGAATACCGAGTTCCCGGCAGGCACGCAGGATGCGCAGCGCGATCTCCCCTCGATTGGCGATAACGATTTTGTCGAGCATTTGCTTGGAAATGGATCGATGAAACGATTGAAGAACCGCAGGCAGGGACTTTATTCAATAATGAACAGCGGTTCGTTGTATTCCACCGGTTGTCCATTCTCCACGAGAATCTTGCGAACGATCCCGTCCTGGTCCGATTCGATCTGGTTCAGGATTTTCATCGCTTCGATGATGCACAGGGTGTCGCCGGCGCTCACGCGCGAGCCGACCTCGACAAAGTTCTTGGAGCCCGGGGACGGAGCCAGGTAGAAGGTGCCGACCATCGGTGATTTGATCAAATGCCCGGAAATCGTTTCGGCCGATTCTTCCGACTTCGATGGATTTGCTGAACCCGGTTCCGCTTGCGGGCTGGTTAACGGACCGTTATAGTGAATCGGCGCCGCCCGGTTGCTGTAGCGGTTGATTCGAACGGAATCCTCCCCCTCGTGAATTTCGAGTTCTGCGATATCGGATTTTTCAATAATTTCGATCAGCTTCTTTATTTTTCTGATATCCATCATAGGGTTTTCCCGGCCAGCTTCCGGAAGGCGGCCTGCAAGGCAAGTTCGTAACCCAGTGCGCCCAGCCCGCAAATTACGCCGGCTGCAATGTCGGACAGATAGGAAAATCTGCGAAACGATTCCCGCGCATACACGTTCGAAAGGTGCACTTCGATGAAGGGTATGGCAGCCGCGAGCAGGGCATCGCGCAGTGCGATACTGGTATGGGTGAACGCTGCCGGATTGATCACGATGAAGCCTGCCGACTGACGGGCCGCCTGTTGTACTTGGTCGACGATCTCATGTTCCGCATTGCTTTGAAAAAAGTGCAGTTCGTGTCCCGCTTCCGCGCTAAGCTTTTCCAGCCTGAAGCGTATGTCCTCCAGCGTCGTGTTGCCGTACAATCCGGGTTCGCGGGTTCCGAGCAGGTTCAGATTCGGTCCGTTCAATACCGTAATTAATGCCATGTGGCCTGCGCTTTTCAGGTGCGTGAGAAAAAAACCAGAGGAATCATTCCGATCGCGCGCTATTCTGCATGATCGCCGCGGTTTTGTCCACATTGTTGTAAGATCCTTGACGATCGATGCACGTTAGACGTGATTCGGGCGCCCGGGGATCAGTGCCCGGAACTTCCGGCTCAAAGCAAGGGGATCACCGCATCCTGGATTCGTGCCGCTTCAAAGATCCCCGGATGCCGATGTACGATCCGGCCTTCCCGGTTCACAACCACTGAAAAAGGCACGACGCCGGCCGGATTGCCCAAGGCGGACGACAGGCCGAGGCCGGGTAATCCGGCAATCAGGATCGGATAATTGATCTTGAGCTTCCCGGAAAATTCGCGCACCGGATCGGGGTCTTCGACCGCGATGCCGATGAACTGCAGGCCTTGGCGTCCGTGAGATTCCTGCATTTCCATGAACAAAGGGATTTCTTCCAGACAGGGCGGGCACCAAGTCGCCCAGAAATTGATCACCAGCACCTTGCCCTTCCATTCCGCGATGTTGTGTTCCCTACCCTCGGTGTCGGGCAGGGAAAAACTTTGCAATTCCGGATAGATTCCGGCCTTACCGAAGCCGCTCGCCTGATAGGCAAAGAATCCGCCGCATATCGCGGCAAGCGCAACCGTCCCGAACAAGCCGCCTTTAAACATTCGGCAGGAATTGCTGCAAGTGCTCCAGAAAACTATTTGCGTCCTTATACCCTATGATGCGGTAGGCGCGATACTCGCGGCTGCCGGGTTCGAAGAACAGAATCGCCGGGGGGCCGATCAGATCGAAGCGCTTCAGCAACTCCTGATTTTCCGGAGTGTCCCGGGTCACGTCGGCTTGAACCAGCACCATCCGGCTCAAGGCCTGCCGCACGCGGGGATCGGAAAAGGTGTAGTAATCCATCTCCTGGCACGAGATGCACCAATCCGCGTAATAATCCAGCATGACCCATTGTCCCCCGCTACTCGCCCGGTCGAGATGACGGTCCAGTTCATGCGATGTGTGGATGCGCGTAAAAACGACCGACGGTTGCTCGTTTCGGCTTTCCCCGAAGGCCAGTTTGCTCAAAGGGCGAAACGGATCGTGACTGCCCGACGCGACCCCGACGATCAGAAGGATTCCGGCCGTCAACAAGATGATGCCGCAGCCCTTCCACAGACGCGCCCAACCCGACGCCGATTCCGGCAAGGCGTCGATCGCGCGAAGATAGATCGCAGGGATGATCAGCAGCGCGGCCCACAATAGCATACCGACCGTCGGCGGAATAATACGCTGCAGCATCCAGACCGCCACGCCGAGCAATAACACGCCAAAAACCGCCTTGGTCGCGTTCATCCAGGGGCCTGCTTTGGGCAGCAGTTTGCCGGCCGAGGTTCCGATAATCAGCAGCGGAAAGCCCATGCCAAGCCCCATGAAGAACAATGCGAGACCACCGAAGATCGCATCGCCGGTTTGGCCGATATACATCAATGCACCGGCCAAGGGCGCCGCGACACAAGGGCCGACGATCAAGGCCGACATGGCTCCCATGGAGGCCGCGGCCAGCGCGGTTCCACCCTGGCTGCGATTGCCCGCCCCCGCCAAACGTGCCCGGATCGCGGCCGGCAGTTGCAGCGTGTAAAAGCCGAACATCGAACAAGCCAGCAGCACGAAAATCGCGCTGAACGTGATGACGATTCCGGGAGTTTGAAATAGCGCTTGAAGATTCAGGCTGCTGCCGAAAAGTCCCGCGAGAACTCCGAACGAGGTATAGGTGATCGCCGATGCGAGTACATAGCACAGCGAAAGCAGGAAAGCCCGAAAGGTCGTGATGGATTCGCCGTGTCCGACGATGATCCCCGAAAGAATCGGGATCATTGGAAACACGCACGGGGTGAAAGCCAGCAACAAACCGTAGCCGAAGAACACGAGTAGCGTCAGCGCGAGCGAGTCATGCCGCAATGCGAAAGCGATCCGGTCCTGTTCCGAGAGTTCGGGCTCGGCGGCGGCCGCGGAAGAACCTACCGGTAGTGACGACACGAAACCGGCGGGCAATTCCAGGAATATGCTTTCTTTCATCGGCGGATAGCACACGCCGCGCTCGGCACAACCCTGGAAATGTGCGATCAGATTGATCGATTGAGGCCCGGCCTCGCTTCGAATCAAGGGTAGATCGAATCCCACCCGCCCATGAAAGATTTCGACATCACCGAAGGCTTCGTCGTATTTCGGGGTTCCGCGAGGAATATCGATCTGATCGAGCGCGGTTCCCGTGGCATTGGCAAGTTCGAAACGGAATTTTTCCCGGTACAGATAGTAGCCATCGGCGATTTCCCAATTCACCTGCAGCATGTTTCCGTCCTTGGCCGCGGCGAAGAAACGGAATGCCTGGTCCGCGGGCAACAGTTCGTCTTGAAACAGGTTGAATCCGAAATTCTGTAGTCTTCGGCCAAGATCGGACGAGGTTGGCAGCGCATCCGCGGCAAAGGTACGGCCGCCGATCATGAAAAGGACCAGAAGAAAAATGATCTGCCTTATGGATTTGAAATCAAGCATTCTCGGATCCAAGTCAAGTATTCATCGGAGCCCTGCTGCACAGGGACAGCGATGACTTCCGGAAGTTCATAGGGATGCTGTTCCAGGATGCACCGTTCCACTTCAGTATAGTGACTCGAGGCGGTCTTGATCAGCATCAAATGTTCCTGCCCATCTTCCATTTTGCCTTTCCAGAAATACACCGACGTGATTCCGGGTATGATATTGACACAGGCCGCCAAATGTCGGGATACGAGAGCTTCCGCGATCTGCTTCGCAACGGAATGCTCCGGGCAGGTACACAGCACAAGCAAATATTCCTGGCTCATGATTTGAGAGGAAATGATTGATGATATCTTGGCCGTAAAGTCGATGCAATACCGGTTGAATACACGAATCCTGTTGCTGCTTCTGCTCGGGCTTCTGATTGCCGTTTTTTATGGTTTCGACCTGCAACAACATCTGAGCCTGGAATCGTTCAAGGCCCGGCAGAGCCAGATCGATCACCTGTACCGCACTTCGCCCTGGATCATTGTAGCGGCCTACTTCACGATCTACGTTACGATCACGGCCCTGTCCCTGCCCGGAGCGGCCTTGATGACTCTAGCGGGCGGGGCGGTCTTCGGACTTCTCGCCGGTACCGTGATCGTGTCCTTCGCGAGCACGATCGGCGCGACGCTGGCCTTCCTGGCTTCGCGCTTCCTGTTCCGGGACCTGGTACAGCGCCGTTTCGGCCGGCAACTTGGCACCGTCAACGACGGGATCGGCAAAGACGGCGCGTTTTACCTGTTCACCCTGCGCCTGGTGCCGGCCTTCCCGTTTTTTGTGATCAATCTGCTGATGGGACTCACGCCGATCCGGACTGGGACATTTTATTGGGTCAGCCAGATCGGGATGCTGGCCGGGACCCTCGTTTACGTCAACGCGGGAACCCGCATCTCGAAGATCGAGTCCCTTTCCGGAATTCTCTCCCCCGCGTTGATCGCATCGTTCTTGCTGCTCGGGATTTTCCCCTGGATCGCGCGCAATGGAATCATCTTCTTCAATCAAAGGAAACTGCTGCGTAACTACCCCAGACCGAAAAAATTCGATCGCAACCTGATCGTAATCGGAGCCGGGTCGGCCGGCCTGGTATCGGCCTATATCGCCGCGGCGATCAAGGCCAAGGTGACCCTGATCGAAAAACACCGCGTGGGCGGGGACTGCCTGAACACCGGCTGCGTTCCGTCCAAGGCCTTGCTGCGTTCCGCAAAATTTCTCAATCATGTCCAGCGCGCCCCGGAATTCGGCATGCGGTCCGCACAGGCAGATTTCGATTTCGCTAAAGTCATGGAGCGGGTTCGAAACGTGATCCGGAGGGTCGAACCGCATGACTCGGTGGAGCGTTACAATGGCCTGGGCGTGGAATGCATTCACGGGGAGGCCAGGATCACCTCGCCCTATACCGTGGAAGTCAACGCTAAGATCCTGAGCACCCGGAATATTGTGATCGCGACCGGTGCCACTCCCGTGGTTCCGCCCATCGAGGGATTGCGGGAAATGGATTATCTGACTTCGGACACGCTATGGGACCTCGATGAACTACCGAAACGCTTGCTGGTGCTCGGCGGCGGGCCGATCGGTTGTGAACTGGCTCAGGCGTTCCGGCGGCTCGGGAGCCAAGTGACCCTGGTGGAGATTCTGCCGGCCGTTCTGAACCGCGAGGACCCCGACGTGTCCAATTTACTTATGGAACGCTTCCAGCGAGAGGGCATCGATCTGCGATTGCAGCACAGGGCCTTGCGCTTTTTCCGGGAGAACCATCGCCAAATCCTGATCTGCGAGCACCTCGACCGCGAGAGCCGCGAGGTTCGGATCGAATTCGACCGGGTGCTCGTGGCGCTCGGGCGGGCCGCGAATACCAAGGGCTTCGGGCTGGAAGAACTCGGCATCCCCTTGAGCCAAACCGGAACGGTCGAAACCAACGCGTTTTTGCAAACGATTTATCCGAACATCTATGCCTGCGGGGATGTCGCCGGTCCCTATCAGTTCACCCACACCGCCGCGCATCAGGCCTGGTACGCGACGGTCAACGCTCTGTTCAGAGGATTGCGCAGTTTCAGCGTGGATTATTCGGTGATTCCCGGGGCGACCTTTTGCGACCCCGAGGTGGCCCGGGTCGGTTTGAACGAAATTGAAGCGCGCGAGAAACAGATTCCGTACGAAGTCACGCGCTTCGATTTCGAAGAGCTGGACCGGGCCATTACGGACAGCGAAAATCATGGTTTCGTGAAGGTGCTGACGGTGCCCGGAAGGGACCGGATACTCGGCGTCACGATCGTCGGCGATCACGCGGGCGATCTGATCGCGGAATACGTGCTCGCGATGCGCCACGGAATCGGATTGAACAAAATCCTGGGCACGATCCATATCTATCCGACATTGGCCGAAGCAAACAAGTATGCCGCGGGCAACTGGAAGAAGGCCCACGCGCCGACGCGATTGTTAGCCTTCTTGGAGCGCTTTCATGCCTGGAGGCGCGGTTGGGCATGAGCACGAGGCCGGAAGGGGAAGTTTGGATCCGGAATCGCGGGTTCTCGGGAATGCTCGCAGGGATCGTGCTTCTCGCATCGGCTTGCACCACGATCGTTCCCCGAACCGGTACACCGGAAAGCCAGCCTTCAGCATTTTCCCACCGGGACTTCAACGATGTCCTGAAGCGATTTGTCGACGAGCAGGGTCTCGTCGATTACCGAGGCCTTAAACAGAACCCGGATCGCTTCGAGCAGTACTACCGATCGATCAGTCTTTACAGTCCGGACAGTCATCCGCAATTATTCAAGACCGAGGCCGACCGGCTCGCGTATTGGATTAACGCGTATAATGCCGCGGCCATTAAAATTGTTCTGGTTCATTACCCGATCAGCGGCGTGGATGCCGTAGCACCTCCGTTTCCCTTGTTTTTCCTGCCGGACAAGACCGGCTTCTTTTTCTTTCAACGAGCGATATTCGGCGGGGTGTCCACGAGTCTGTATTATCTCGAAAACGCATTGATCCGCGAACGCTTCAGGGAACCGCGCGTTCATTTTGCACTGAATTGCGCATCCCGAAGTTGTCCCCGCCTGCCCCGCGAGGCTTTCGACGGGGAGAACCTGGACCGGCAGCTCGATCGCGAAACCCGCAAGTTTTTTTCCGAGCCCCGCAATTTCAGCATGGATATCCCGCTCAAACGCGTTTATCTTTCTTCGATCCTAGACTGGTATCGAGACGACTTCATCGATTGGCTTGCGGATAAATTTCCGGATCGTGAGCCGAGTCTGCTGACATTTGTACGTTTGTACCTGGATGATCGCCGGAAAGCGGAACTGGATGCCTTGACCCCGGACTTTACGGTGGAGTTCGTGCCCTACGATTGGGGACTCAACGAGCGCAGGCAGGGCGAAGCACATGAATAGTTTTCTGCGCCGCGAATTTCCGCGCTACTTCGTCGGCGCTATACTGATCGCCACCGGACTCGGAAAGCTGCTCGATACGGCCGGATTCGTGGGGGTGATCGAGGCGTACCGGCTGGTTTCCCATGAGATCGGCGTCGCATTGGCTTACTCACTGCCCTTTATCGAACTCGGAACAGGCTTTTCGCTGGTAACCGGTCGTTACTTGTCATCGGGTGCAAGCCTCGCGGTCGGATTGCACACGTTGATGATCGGCGTTGTCGTCGCGACCCTGGAGCGCGGCATCCGGGTCGACAACTGCGGTTGTTTCGGTGTATTCCTCGCGCGTCCGTTGAGTTTTTCGACCTTGATCGAAGATCTGGTCATGCTCGCGATGTCCGTCTGGGCATGGCTGAATGCGCGAAAGCAGTCGCAGAGCACGACGTTAACAGGAAGGTTATAAGGCTATAACACGATGTTTGGTTTACGCTCGGGCGGCAGAGACTTGGACAGCGAGGTGAAATCTTCGGGTGTCCGACATAATCTCGCAAGCGCGCGGCGGCGAATTCCCGAAAAGTTTCGGACCCCGAATCAGTTTCTCGGCCGCCAATATGCGGGATGCGGGGCCACCATCGGAGTGATGCCGCGTTGCGACTTCGCGTGCCGGGGGTGTTATCTCGGCAAAGAGGCCAACCGGATTCCGCCCGAGTCGATATCCGGAATCAAAAGGCAGCTCGACGCGATCCGGGCCTGGCTTGGCGATGGTGGAAACGTTCAGATCACGGACGGAGAAGTTACGCTCAGACCGCTTGAAGAGTTGCTCGAAATCGTGCGTTATGCGAGGCGGACCGGTCTGATTCCGATGTTGATGACGCACGGCGACACTTTCCTGAAATCGCCAGACATTCTGAGAAGGCTGATCGAGGAGGCGGGATTGACCGAGATCAGCGTGCATATCGACACGACTCAGCGCGGACGAAAAAATCGGGAATATCGCCATGCGAAATCCGAGCTGGAACTCATGGCGCTCAGAGACCGATTCGCGGAGTTGATTCGCGAGATTCGGCGTCAGACCGGAAAATCGCTGCAGGCGGCCACGACGTTTACCCTGACCGACGAAAACCTGGATCAAGTTCCAGACGTGGTTCAATGGGCGATCCGAAACGCCGACGCGTTCAAAATGATCAGTTTTCAACCGCTTGCCCGGGTAGGGCGGACCGAGGCTGGCCTGGCGGCCTCGCTCACGCTCGATGCATTGTGGAACCGCATCGCGCGCGGCCTGGCTCCGCAGGGCCCGATTCCGGATCTGATCAATCATCAGGGTTTATTCGGGCACCCGGCCTGCACGCGCTTCGTGCAGGGAATCGTGGTCGATCGCAGCCGGCACGCGCGACGGTTTTATCCTTTATACAGCAATGAGGATACCGATACACTCAATTTTCTCGAGGACTTCCCGACGCGTTTCGGAGGAATCAGCCTGCGTGCGTTGAGCCGCGCTGCAAGGATTCAACGCATCGCGCTGGCCGGGCTCCGGGAATCTCGCTTTGTGCTGACTTCGGTGTTGCCGTTTCTGGCCCGAAGTCTCGCGCAATACCACCCGCAGGGTCTTCTCGGGACCGTGGCGAGTTGGATCACAGGGAACACCCGGCTCAACTATCTGAATATCGTGAGCCATCATTTCATGAACCGCGCCGAACTGGAAACGCCGCTCGGCCGGGAGCGGCTGGACCTCTGTGCATTCAAGGTGCCGATCAATGGCTCGCTGGTCTCGATGTGTGAGGTGAATGCGGCCGGAATCCGGGATGAGTATTATAGATCGCTCGCGTTTGCGGCCCGGCGTGGAACGGAATAGCCGCACGACGGAATCCCTGAAAAATCCAAGGTGATTCATATCGCTTCAATTGCACCGGCAACGAATCCGCATGATACCGATTTCCCGCAGCCCGGGCGGAATCTGGCGATCAGTACCCCCGTTTCCTCCGAACAACGTGTCGAATTCTTTCGACAATCTCACCCTTTCAAAATACAATCCGCCGATCATTGTGGTTTGGAGCATGCAATTGACAAACGGAACAACAACGGTATTTTGGGGAGTGTTGGTATTGGCGTCATTAACCAGCATTTGCCGATTCATTCACGAAATCACTTCGCTGCAACGGCAGACTCGCGAGCGTCGGTGATGATTCCGCCTCGGTGCGACTGAAATGCGGGGAACCCATGACGATCGAGACCAACCAGAGCGTCTGCGAATACGGGATAGATCAATCCGTTTGCAGTGCTGTCGACACCTGGACTTACAACCCCGGCTCCGGTAAGTTCTTGCACACCCTGATCATGGTGGGTGGAAAGGTTGTAGCGATACGACAGGGTGCGCGCATCGACTAACGGGTAATCTGGCGACGTATCCGAATATCCCATTCTGCGCAACGGTGTTTCGCTTCCGTTCGAAGTACGACTAGCCGATGGTCGGAAACACCGAAAAACCCTGGCCGGTTTCAATCGTTTGGAAACAGCCGCTGAATTGACTATCCATCGCTTCGGAAATTTTGAGGAGATCCGCCAACTCGACCCCGAGCGGGACTGCCAGCGGATCATACACCTGTTGTTCGGCTACGAGTTTTCCTGGGACTCGATCCGTGCGCTCGAGATCGCGCTTTACCGCACCTATTGCGTGCCCGGCATCTCCGGCCTGCTCGACCGGACCGGCGAGTTCTACCGGGCGGCGCAGCGCCGCTACGACGACACCGCGATCCTGATCGCCGAGATCTGCGAGTGGGGATACGAGAGCGAGCGCGGCAAGCAGGCCTTGGAGCGCATCAACTGGACGCACGGCCACTTCAAAATCGCCAACGACGATTTCCTGTACGTACTCTCGACCTTCATCTTCGAGCCGGTCAAGTGGATCGACGCGTTCGGCTGGCGCCGGCTGTGCGACACCGAGCGGCACGCTTACTACTATTTCTGGCGCGAGGTCGGCATCCGGTTGGGCATCCGCGACATTCCCGAGAGCTACGACGCGTTCCGGCAATGGGCCGCCGCTTTCGAGCGGGCGCGGTTCCGCTACGCCGAATCCAACCGCAAAATCGGGACCGCGACGCGCGACCTGTTTGCCTCCTGGGGGCCGCGTTTCACGGCGCCGCTGGTGCATTACGGCATCTATGCGCTGTTGGACCACGAGATGATCGAGGCTTTCGGTTTTCCGCGGCCACTGCCTGGAAGCTGGTGGCTGATCCGCGGGGCGCTCAAAGTCCGCGGGAGACTGGTGCGCTGGCTTCCGCCGCGCCGCGAGCCGCGTTTTTTCACCGACATCCCGAACCGCACGCACCCGCAAGGCTATGACATCGCCCGGCTCGGGCCCGCGCGGCTGGTGGACAAGGCGACGGCACGCAACGGGAAAGCCGGGACAGGCGGGAATTGAAAGGATTTTCGGGGCTATCTGGATCGGTACAAAGGGCGGGTTTGATAGAATCCGGAAGCCGACACGTTGTAGTTCTAATAGTGGCGGATGTGTCATGGCGCCCGATGACTATCCGGATGAATAAAAATCGACCTGACTCTGTGGTCTGCGGTTGTTAGCCGTGCGAAGACAAAAAGCACATGATCTGTTAGTCTCCAAGGATGAAAACATACGCTTGGAATTCGGAAAAGAACCGTCTGTTGAAAGCGGAGCGGGGCGTCTCATTCGAAGACGTATATATGGACTCCCCCGTTTTGCAAGAGCTTTTTCGCATCTGAAAACAAGAAATAGACTGCAGTAATATATCCGGCCTGTTAGTGCGCTGTTCGGCGCTGGCCCCGATGACATTCGCTCGCCCGGTTCCCATTAAGTTAGCGGCTTATGACAGCCTTCGGCATTGTCGGATTTTCCCGGCGACGGTCTGACCTGTTTTCATCCGCGTGTTCGCTCACGCAATCTTGGGTCGTATTTCTCCCGTTAACCTATTAAAATAAAACGCGCGAAGCGCTCCTT
>JAKEEL010000177.1 GCA_022616595.1 Methylococcaceae bacterium | reverse complement strand
GCGGCCAGGAACGCCTGGCAGATTCGAAAACCGCAACTGATTCTGCTCGACATCTGGATGCCCGACAGCGACGGTATCAGTGTTCTCAAGGAATGGCTGGAAAGCGCGCAAGATCCTTGTCCGGTGATCATGATGTCCGGGCACGGTACCGTTGAAACCGCAGTCGAGGCCACGCGTTTGGGCGCTTACGACTTCCTGGAAAAACCGCTTTCCCTGGCCAAGCTGCTCTTGACCGTGGAACGGGCGCTGGACGCCGATCGCTTATCGCGTGAATACGTAGGCTCGAAACGAATCGCGCATCAATTCATCGAGCCGCTCGGCAAGAGTGCCGCGATCGACCGCCTGAAGGAGCAGGTCAGAAAACTCGCGCAATACGATACGCGGGTGTTGCTCACGGGGGAGCCGGGCTGCGGCAAGGAAACCTTTGCGCACTATCTGCATGCGAACAGTCATCGAAAAAACGGTCCGTTCATCGATGTCGCGGTCGGAACGATCGCGCCGGAATATTCCGCGGTGGAATTTTTCGGCAAGGAGGAAGGCGGCAACACGCATTACGGACTGCTCGAACAGGCGCATGGCGGAACGCTTTACCTCGGAGAGGTCGGGGATATGGACGATGAGACTCAGCTCAGGCTCTTGAGCGCTTTGGAATCCCAATCCTTTCTTCGGGTCGGCGGGAGCCAGCAGGTCAATGTCGATGTGCGCATCATCGCATCGACCAGACGATCCTTGGAAGACGAAATCAATGCGGGCCGGTTTCGCCGGGACCTGTATTATCTGTTGAATGTGGTTTCCCTGAAAATTCCGCCATTGCGCGAGCATAGCGAGGACGTACCCGAACTCTTGAATTTCTATGTCGACTTTTTTGTGAAACACGACAAGCTCGCATTCCGGCGCTTCACGGTCCCGGTGCAGAATTTTCTGCGCAACCATGTCTGGAACGGCAATGTACGGGAACTGAAAAATCTGGTTCAGCGTCTTTTGATCCTGGGGAGCGGGGAAACGATCGAACTGGAAGAAACCAGGGCGGCGCTCGGATCGAGTGCTGCGGCTCACAATGTCGATTATCCCGAATACTACGACATGCCCCTGAAAGAGGCGCGCGAATATTTCGAGAAGGCTTATCTCGAGTACCACCTGTCGCGCAGCGGCGGAAGCGTCGCCAAGTTATCCGCGATAATCGGCATGGAACGAACCCATTTGTATCGCAAGCTGCATTCGCTGGGGATTCGGTTCAAGGAGAAGAAATGAATCCAATCGAACAGTTATGACTTTTTACCAACCGGCCGTCATGAATCCGCGTCAGAATAAATGGGACGAGATCTATAGGAAAGCATCTTTGCATTGGCGTCCAGCACCGGCCTATGTGCTGCAAGCCTATGATTATTTGCTTCCGTCCCGGGGTACTGCGATCGATCTGGCTTCAGGATTCGGAGCTAACGCCCTGTTCCTCGCAAAAAGGGGTTTCAAGACCCAGGCCTGGGATTTGTCGCCGGTGGCCGTCGCCCGCTTGAATCAGATTGCACGGCAAGATAAGCTCGATTTGGTTTGCGAGGCGCGGGACTTGGAAAGCGCCGAACTGCCGCAAGAAGGTTTCGATGTGCTGGTCATGACCCGCTTCCTGGACCGCAATCTGACTGAAGCGCTCGCGGGTGCGCTGCGCCCCGGAGGCTTGCTGTATTTTCAGACCTTCACCCGCGACAAGGATCCGTCCGTGGGCCCTGGAAACCCTGACTATCTGCTGGCCGAGAACGAGTTGGCGAGGATGTTTACAGGTCTCGTGCTGCGTGCCTATTGCGAGGCCGGCCGGGCCGGCGATTTGGCCAGGGGACTCCGCAATGAAGCTTGCCTGGTGGCACAAAAACCCTGTATCGAATGATATTAAATAAAGATCCGGATGAGGTGAGATTCCATGTCACAAATCAAAAACCTGAATCCTCGAGAGGCCTGGCGATTCATGCAAGACAATCCAAGCTCGGTGCTCGTCGACGTTCGCGCCACACTGGAGTATTCCTATGTCGGGCATCCCTGTGGCGCGGTGCACATCCCCTGGAAGGAAGCGCCCGACTGGACTTTGAATCCCGATTTTGTGTCGGCTGTGCAAAAAGAGGTCCCGGACAAGGATACCCCGATCTTGCTTTTATGCCGAAGCGGCCAGCGCTCGCTCGCCGCCGCCAACGCGTTGCATAAAGCGGGCTACACCGGTCTGGCCAACATCGACGAGGGCTTCGAAGGCCCCCTGGATGAAAACAAACACCGCGGCACGCTGGGCGGCTGGCGCTATCACGGCTTGCCATGGGAGCAGAGTTGAAGGGACTTTCCGGCGATGCGCCTTGAGCACCTGGCGGCAACCCCGATAATGGCAATGAAAAAGACTTCCAATTGTTTATGGCGCTGATCGACGGCGACCGGTTCGAAGGCCGGTTTCGTGACGGCGTGCATAGCGTGGACGTGTCGGACTTGATGTGCCGCATGGTGAAAGAGGAGTTGCTCACGTTCGACAGCAAGCCGTTGTTTCCCGGACGTCGGGCTTATACCGTGCCTTACAGGCTTTCAGATCTGGAGGCCCGGCTCTACCGAGCGGATGTCCTGTGGAACCACAAACGGGCGGGCACCGTGGGCTTCGCATTGACGATTGTGCAACGCCGTCTGGCTTCATCCCCTGAGGCAATCTTTGATTTTCTGCGCCGGCTGGAAACGCTGGCCCAGCAAGTCCGGAAGAGCGGTGCTGACAAAAAACGGGAGGAACTTTCCCAATTGCTGCAAAACCAGGCCGGAAAACCCAATGCCCGCCTCGATTTCAATGAGGCGGGCAAGCGTGGCGGCGCCTTGGTCTTGTCGCTAGGCCTTCTCGCCAAGCCGAAACTTGTCCTGAGCCTCTTTTCCGAATTTCTTGAATGGAGCACTCGACCGTGCTGAGCCGAGAAGACCTGGAAAACTTGTTCCAGACTTTGGAATCCGAGCGAGTTGAGCGCAAGCGCTCATCGTCCGACCGCAGCGGTATTCGCCGCAGCATCTGCGCTTTTGCGAACGATCTGCCGGGACATGGAAAGCCAGGGCTCATCTTCGTCGGCGTCAATGACGACGGAAGCTGCGCGAACCTGAGGATCAAGGAGGAGGATATCCGCCTTCTTGCCCAAATGCGGTCCGATGGAAACATCCAGCCTTTCCCTTCCTTCTCCGTTCAGCGGGAGATCATTGCGGGCTGCGAAGTCATTGTTATCGCAGTCGAGCCATCGTCTCAACCCCCCGTAAGGTACGAGGGGCGGGCTTGGGTGCGGGTCGGATCGACCAATCAAATTGCCTCCCGGGAGGAGGAAAGTCGGCTTTCTGAGCGGCGTCGCGCGTACGATTTACCCTTCGACCATCGCCCTGTGAACGAGGCGAACATCGCAGATTTGAATATTGGTTATTTCCGGGACGAATATCTTCCTCAAGCCATTGCTTCGGAAATCCTCGAGCAAAACGCGAGAACGATCGAGCATCAGTTACAGGCACTGCGCTTCACGACCCGGGGTTCTCCAAATCATGGTGCTTTGATTGGTTTTGGCAAAGATCCGCTGCGATGGTCGCCTGGCGCTTACATTCAATTCCTGCGCATTGACGGAACTGAGTTGACCGATCCGATCAACGATCAGAAGCGGCTGGCTGGTCCCCTACACCAGATTCTCGCGGAACTGGATGATCTTTTGAAAATCAATGTTGCCGTCAGAACCGATGTCACATCGGGGCCGAAAGAAATTCGCAGACCCGATTATTCGGTTGCAGCACTCCAACAACTGGCACGGAATGCATTGATGCACCGAAGCTACGATGGCACGAACGCGCCGGTCAGAATCTACTGGTTTTCCGATCGTATCGAGATTTCCAACCCCGGCGGACTTTACGGGCAGGTCAACAAAGAAAACTTCGGCACCGGAGTGACAGACTACCGCAATCCCCTCATTGCCGAGTTCATGGGTACACTCGGCTACGTCCAGAAATTCGGATGGGGTATTCGCCTGGCCCGTGACGAACTCGCCAAGAATGGTAATCCCCCACCGGAGTTTGGGTTTGAATCCAGTAATGTATTGGTGACTGTGAGGTCTGCGCCATGAAAACCGTCGCTCTCTTCAACAACAAAGGCGGGGTGGGGAAAACCTCGTTGGTTTATCACCTTGCCTGGATGTACGCCGATCAGGGGCTTCGGGTTCTTGCTGCCGATCTGGATCCACAGGCGAATTTGAGCACAATGTTTCTGGACGAAGAACGGCTTGAAACCCTGTGGCCCAATGCAAGCGCTGGTCTGACCGTACTCGGACCAATTCTTCCCCTTTTGGAGGGCGAAGGCGGGATCGGTGAGCCTCATGTCGAAAACATTCAAGACATCGGTTTGCTCGTTGGCGACCTCAGCCTGTCGTCGTTCGAAGATGAACTAAGCGCGCAATGGCCGCGCTGTCTTGCTGGTGAAAAACGCGCTTTCCGGGTCATCGGTGCGTTCCACGATATCATTTTCCGAGCCGCCTTGAGCCGCGAAGCCGACATTGTGCTTATTGACATTGGCCCCAACCTGGGTGCCATCAATCGAGCCGCGCTAATTGCGGCCGACTTTGTAGTGATCCCTTTGGCTCCCGATCTCTTCTCGATCAAAGGCCTCCAGAATTTGGGGCCTCGGCTTCGCGAATGGCGTCAGGGATGGCAGGGCAGATTAACTGAACGACCGCCCGGAGTGCATCTTCCTGATGGGCAGATGGAACCCGTGGGTTATGTGGTCCTGCAGCATCCGGTCCGCTTGGATCGTCCGGTCAAGGCTTATGAGAAATGGATGGCGCGCGTACCCCGGGTCTATCGCGTGTCTGTGCTCGACGAAAAAAACGCCAATCCGGTTGATGTCGATAAGGATACCTACTGCTTGGCGACGCTCAAACATTACAGGAGTCTCATGCCACTTGCTCAGGAAGCCCGTAAACCGATGTTCCACCTCAAGCCGGCGGATGGCGCAAGCGGTGCTCACGTGGCTCAGGTGCAAAGTTGCTACAGGGATTTTCAGACACTCGCGCGCCGGATCGCAGGGGTATGCAATATAGACTTGGCATGATCCCGCAATAGTTTCAGTCGAGCCGTCACGATAATGATTACAGGCAGATCTTAGTGATGAAACCGCCACCGGAGAGACCCAGCGCCTCGCCTTCGGCCGTGCTTCCCCGCGCGCGCAGTACAGGCGTGCGCTGGCGCGATGGTGCTATCGATCAGAATGTGCTGCAAATCCGGGCGGTCGGCCACCCAGGGGTACAAATCCGTCCACACGGCTTGCTTGCACCAGCGGACAAAGCGTTTAAACGCCGTGTTCCTGACTCATCGTTAGTTATCGAAATGTCAACAGAACCTGGTTAGAACCCCATAGGACCATAAAACGATTTTCCTTTGCTTCGCGGCCATCAGCCTTCGTTGGTAGTAGAAGCAAGCGGCCGATTTAATCGGATAACCATACTTCATGACGAAGAAAATACCATCCCGATGCAAATCGATCTGGCACATCCTGACCAGCGACCAAGTCTACAGCCTTCTGGATTCAGGCCCGGATGGCCTGGCCACGGCCGAGGCCGGTCCGCGACTGGCCGAGCACGGCTTCAATGAAATCGAGTTGGGCCGCGAGGTCTCCGCGACCGCCCTGTTTTTCGCCCAGTTCAAAAGTGTCCTGATCTTGATTCTATTGGTCACGATCGGATTTTCGGCTTATCTGGGGCATGCGCTCGAAGCCGGCGTGATTGGCGTCATCGTGCTGCTGACCGTACTTCTGGGCTTCGTTCAGGAGTACCGGGCGGAGCGCGCGATGGAAGCCCTTCAGCAAATGGCCGCGCCGACTGCTTGGGTGTTGCGCGATGGGGCATTCGTGGAACTGCCGGCGCACCGCCTGGTCCCCGGCGATATCGTCCGGCTGCAAACCGGCAACCGCGTACCTGCCGATCTAAGGCTCACGGAAGCCGTGAATCTCCAGATCAACGAGGCGGCTTTGACCGGAGAATCGACGCCGGTCGTCAAACAGGTTGAGGCACTCGCCGAACCCGGACTCGGCTTGGGAGACAGGCGCAACCTGGCTTACGCCGGCACCACGGTGGGTTACGGGCGGGGCGGCGGTATCGTGGTCGCGACCGGCATGGAAACCGAATTCGGCCGCATCGTGCGCTTGCTGGGAACGGCGGCCCCGCAGCAAACCCCGCTGCAACGCGGCCTTAACCGGGTCGGTCACGTCCTCGCGGCGGTCGCGTTGGTGGTCCTGGCCGCGATCGTCGCCTTGGGGATCTGGCGGGGAGAACCGCTCTATGAAATGTTGTTGTTCGGGATCGCGCTCGCGGTCGCGGTGGTGCCGGAAGCCCTGCCCGCGGTGGTCACCATTTCGCTCGCGATCGGCGCGCGGCGCATGGCCAAGCGCCATGCGCTGATTCGCAGGCTGCCGGCGGTCGAAACCCTGGGTTGCACCTCGGTCATCTGCTCCGACAAGACCGGCACGCTGACCAAGGACGAAATGACGGTTCGCAGGCTCTGGGTGGCCGGTCAATCGCTGGATATAACCGGAGTCGGCTACGAACCCACGGGACGAATTATGGAGAACGGAATCGAGGTACACTTAAACCCGGCGTTATCGGCCTTGTTACAGGCCACGGTTCTGGTGAACGACGCAAGTTTGGTATGCAAGGGAGCGCGCCGCTGGGAAATCCAGGGCGATCCGACCGAAGGAGCATTGCTCGTCGCTGCCGCCAAGATGGGATTCGACAAGACCGATTTGGAGCGCAGGCTGCCGCGCATTTCGGAGATACCCTTCACCTCGGAATCCAAGTGCATGACCACGCTGCATGCCGCCGCGGAAGGCCGTCGATACGCCTATACCAAGGGCGCCGTCGAGATCGTGCTTGGATATTGCAATCGTTGGCTCGCAGAGGACGGTGAACAAAGCCTGCATCAGGAGATCCGCGCCCGGATTCAAGCCGAGGCCGAGACGATGGCGGCACAGGCCATGCGGGTACTGGCCGTGGCGCGAAACGAGACAGATGAACCGGAATCGGACGAGCCTCGGTTTTGTTTTCTGGGTCTGGTCGCGATGATCGATCCGCCTCGGGCCGAGTCTCCAGCTGCGATCGCTACTTGCGAACGCGCGGGTATCCAGGTGGTCATGATCACCGGCGATCACCCCGTGACCGCCTGCGCCGTGGCCCGGGAGCTGGGCATCCTCAAAAGGGGCAGGGTATTGACCGGACGCGAGTTGGACGGCATGGACGATGAATCGTTCAAGCAGGCGGTGAATACGATCGAAGTCTATGCCCGTGTGTCTCCCGAGCACAAGCTGCGGGTGGTTTCCGCCCTGCAGAATCAAGGCAGGGTGGTGGCGATGACCGGGGACGGCGTCAACGACGCGCCGGCGCTCAAACAGGCCGACATCGGCGTGGCGATGGGCATAGCCGGTACCGATGTTTCCAGGGAGGCCGCGGCCATGATGCTAACCGACGACAATTTCGCTTCCATCGTCGCGGCCATCGAGGAAGGCCGGGGGATTTTCAGCAACATCAAGAAGTATCTGATGTATCTCCTGTCATCCAATATCGGCGAGGTCGGCCTGATGGCCGGGGCGACTCTCATGGGTTTGCCCTTGCCCTTGAGCGCGGTGCAGATCCTGTACGTGAATCTGGCGACCGATGGCCTGCCGGCCCTGGCCCTGGCGGTCGATCCATTGGATTCACGCCTGATGCAACAGAAACCTCGCGATCCCAAACGCGGGATCTTTACGGGCCCGGTGGTATTCCTGATCGCGGTCGGAGGACTCTGGTCGACCCTCGTCAATCTCGGCCTGTTCAGCTGGCTGCTGTGGCACGGGCGGCTTCTGGTGGAAGCCATGACCATGAATTTCCTGGCGCTGACGATCATTCAATTTTTCAAGGCCTATTCCTTTCGTTCGGAGCACCATTCGGTGTTCCGCCGGACCTTCGCCAACCGTTGGTTGAACCTGGCGATTCTCTGGGAACTGGCCTTATTGATTGTCATTATCCAGGTTCCTCTATTGCGTAGTGTGTTCGGCGTTGTATCCCTGATTCCGGAGGATTGGTTGATTACGGTCGGTACCGCGGCCACCATCATCCCGGTTCTCGAGATCGCGAAATGGCTGGTCCGGCGCAGTCGGTCGGTTTAGAGACCGTGGTCCGGGTTTGCCGATGAAAGTCCGCGACTGAATTAGCCGGGAACTTACCTCATTCACCCGTCCCGAGAGAGACGGCGGTTTTGTGATTGCTTTATTTCTTCTGTCCGCGCGGTACAAAGCCGGGCGGCAGCCCGCCCAGATCGCCTTCTCCGAACAGGAAACCCAGCATATGTTGCTCGATAACCTGGATCGACTGCGGATCCGCCGTGCTGAGTCCGTTTTCATTGATGATCGTGGTCAGCCTTTCGAGCCAGCGCAGCCAGCCTTCGCGGGAAATGTTTTCGAAAATACGCGTGCCGAGGGTACCCGGATAGGGGGGCCGGTCGAGGCCTTCGGCTTCCTGTTTTAGAATCGGACAGTGAACGGTTCGGGTCATGGTTCTACCCTTGGTGAAATGGTTCGCGGGGCGTGCGAGCTAGCCGGGTTGCGGGAAAAGTTTGCCGGAAACAGAAATCGCTTTCAGGGATTCCACAACGATTCCGGGTGATAATTGGAAGCCAAGGTTGTATTATTACATTGACTGAAAACAGCTTCAATACCTTAACGCTATGCAAAATATGACGCAGGAATACCCCGGTTCCCTGAGCAAGACCGATGTCCACGTGACGGAAGCGGCACGAGACATGCTGGCCGGTCTGATCGATGACGCCGACGAAGATTTCGAAGGGATTCGCATCTATGTTCAAGGCGGAGGCTGCGGCGGCATGTCCTATAGCATGACCTTCGCCGAAGAGGTCACGGAATATGACAGCGTGCTCGACTGCGGCCAATTCAAGATTCTGGTGGATCCGATCGCGTTGGGTTTTCTCCAAGGATGCGAAATCGATTATGTAACCGAAGGACTGAATTCGACATTCGTATTCAGAAATGCCTTCCAGAGTGTCGGCGGCAGCGGCAAGTGCGCCGGTTGCGGGGGCGGCGGTTATTAGGCCGCGAGTCCTGGTAATCGCGCCGAAGGACAGTTATCGAACCGCGCCCTATATCGAATCCGCGCTTGCGATCGGCATCGATGTTCTGATCGCCTCGGAAGGCCGCCATTCCTTGGTCAGCGCGCTTGCCCAAGGCCTGCACATTGATTTGAACGATCCGTCCGGGTCCCTCGATCTCATCGAAAAAGAGGCCCGCAACGGCTCTTTTCAAGGGATCGTCGCGACCGACGACAGCACCACCGAGATGGCCAGCCTGGCTGCACGGCGCCTCGGCTTGCCGCACAACCGGCCTGAAGCAGTACGGATCGCTAGGCGCAAGGACTTCGCGCGCGGAACGCTCCAAGCGGCATCGATCCAGGTTCCCGATTTCAGATGCATCTGTCTGGACCGGCTGATCGAGAACCAGATCGAAGATTTTCCGTTTCCGTGCGTGGTCAAGCCTCTCGCGATGTCGGGAAGCCGCGGGGTGATCCGCTGCGACGACCGCGAGCAGTTCCGGAAAGCGGTTCGGAGAGTCGAAGGCATTATCGCCGACGCGGCCGACGAATCGGAACGCCGGAATATTCTGGTCGAAGCTTTCATTCCCGGATTCGAAATTGCCGTGGAGGGAATCCTGCGGCACGGGGATCTCGATGTGCTCGCGATCTTCGACAAGCCGGATCCCCTTAACGGACCTTATTTCGAGGAGACCTATTACATCACTCCGACACGGCTCGCGGCGGAGGTTCGTGATCGAGTCCGGGTTCAGGTCGAAAAAGCCTGCCGGGCTTACGGCCTCGCCGAAGGCCCGGTCCACGCGGAATGCAGAATCAACCAGGAGGGTGTCTGGATGCTGGAGTTGGCCGCCCGGACCATCGGCGGTTTGTGCAACCGGCTGTTCCGCTACGGTGTCGGCTCCTGTCTCGAGGAGCTGGTTCTTTATCACGCGATCGGTGTTCCACTGGAACGGCCCGAAATGACCGATGCGGCCGGGGTCTTGATGATCCCGATTCCAAAAGCGGGGGTGTTGCGCCGGGTCGAAGGCGTCTCCGCGGCAGCCGCAGTCCCTTTTATCCAGGAGGTCGTGATTCAGGTCCGGGAAGGCTACGAACTGATTCCCTTGCCCGAGGGTTCGAGTTATCTCGGATTCATCTTCGCCGTCGCTCCGGACGCGCAAAAAGCGGAACAGGCACTGCGCGATGCCCATGCCCGGCTGAATATTGTCGTCGCGCCTTTGTGGAAGGGAGTTTTGTTGGCCGGCTGACGTGTGATCAACGAATGTTTTCCGTTTTCGAAACCCGCGCGCAGGGAACGCAACAGCGGTTCGGCCGAATGGTGGCGGATCGCCTGACGGCATTCGCGCCATGCGGGCTTGATCCGAACAAGCCGGTGCACGGAATGCGAAACGATCGAACTACTCGGGTCTTCCGAACCCTCCTCCGCCCGGAGTTTCAATGATGATCCGGTCGCCCGGCTGAACCTCGGTCCGAGCACAACCGCCCAGTTCCACGACGCTGCCGTCAATGCGTTCGATCCGGTTCCGCCCGCTTTTTCCAGGGCTTCCCTGGTCCAACCCGGCCGGCTGATGGCGGCGGAATCCGGAAAGTATTCCGGCAGTCATTCTTTCCAGAAAATGGATGGTACGGACGACACCGTTCCCGCCGCGGTGCTTGCCTCGGCCTCCCGTATCCGGATTGATCGCGAATTCCTCGAGCAGCACCGGGTAGCGCGATTCCAGCACCTCGGGATCGGTGATTCTGGAATTGGTCATATGGGTATGGACCGCGTCCGTGCCGTCGAAATCGGGCCCCGCGCCGGAACCGCCGCAGATCGTTTCGTAGTACTGGTAGTCCGGATTGCCGAAGGTCAGGTTATTCATGGTGCCTTGCGATCCGGCCAGCACGCCGAGCGCGCCGTACAGGGCATCGACTATGCACTGCGAGGTTTCGACATTGCCCGCTACCACGGCCGCGGGCGGTCCGGGATCGAGCATCGAGCCTTCAGGAATCACGATCTCCAGCGGGCGTAAACAGCCTGCATTGAGCGGTATATCATCGTCCACCAGGGTTCGAAATACATACAATACGGCGGCTTTGACGACGGCCTTCGGCGCATTGAAGTTGTCGCCTTGTTGTTCCGACGTTCCGCTGAAATCGATCGTGGCCCCGCGTTTTGCCCGGTCGATCCGGACCTGAACCGAAATTACCGCGCCGTTATCCATTTCCAGGCTGTACCGGCCGCTCCTGGAACGTTCGATGACCCGGCGCACCGATTCTTCGGCGTGGTCTTGTATATGCCTCATGTAGGCCGCAACGGTTTCCGAACCGTATTCATCCACGAATCGAAGGAGTTCTCCGAGTCCTCTTGCATTGGCCGCGACCTGGGCCTGGAGATCGGCGATGTTTTGTCGCGGATTTCGCGCCGGATAGGGACTGCTCAAGAGCCAATCGAGGACCTGCTGTTCAAGAAAGCATCCGTCTTCGACGAGCTTCAGACCGGGACTCCACACACCTTCCTCGTCGATCGTACGGCTGTCCGGGGGCATGGAGCCCGGACTGGTGCCGCCGATATCGGCATGGTGGCCGCGCGATGCGACGTAAAAAAGAAGCTTCGTCTTGGTCCGGTCGAAAACCGGCGTGACGACGGTGATATCCGGCAGATGGGTGCCGCCGTGGAACGGAGAATTCAACAGATACACCTCGCCGTCCTGGATGCGATCGGGAAGCCCCGCGATCAGCGCCTTAACCGACTCGTCCATCGAACCCAGATGAACCGGGATATGCGGGGCGTTCGCAATCAGTTGTCCTTCCGCATTGAACACGGCGCAGGAAAAGTCGAGGCGTTCCTTGATATTCACAGAGACAGCGGTGTTCTGCAGGGTGTAGCCCATCTGCTCGGCGATCGCCATGAAGCGCTTGTTGAAGATCTCGAGCATGACCGGATCGACCTTCGTGCCGATTGCAAATGCCCGTAGCATCGGTTTGCTGCGGGTCAGTATCAGTTGCAGGTCTGCCGTCAGTGCGGCTTTCCAGTCCGGTTCGATTACCGTG
>JAKEEL010000176.1 GCA_022616595.1 Methylococcaceae bacterium | reverse complement strand
CCGATACCAGGAAGGTAACAATAAGCGAACTTCGCAAATGCGGCTTCGTGAATATCCGGAGTTCTAGAAGCATTCCCGTAAACGCATTGTTGGATATTCGGTAATTCAATATGGTCTACCTACCTGCGGCGCGCCAAAGGAAAAAGCCCGGGAGGACTTAGAGCATTACCGTGAATAGATCCATCGGTAAAATTTGTTTCGGCCATTAATTTACCTGGACTTTAAGTCCAAAGTGAATGACTTTGAGTAGAATGAAGCAAATTTTCTCGCTGGACCTGAGAAGTCTGGCCGCTTTTCGTATTTGCCTGGGTATCGTAATTCTGATTGACCTCGGCATTCGATCCAGGGATCTCGATAGCCATTATACTGACTTCGGAGTTCTGAGCCGGGACGCCGCTATCGCCTATACGGCTTCCTGGCACTTTTCGTTTCACATGGCCAACGGTGCCCTTTGGTTTCAAGTCCTGTTATTTGTTATCGCAGCACTTTTCGTAACGGCGCTGATTTTAGGATATAAAACACGTACGGCAACGATCGTTTCCTGGGTGCTCCTCCTGTCACTGCAGAATCGTAATTTCCTATTACTACAGGGAGGGGATAACCTGCTGCTGCTGCTGCTGTTTTGGAGTATGTTTCTTCCGCTTGGAGCCAGATACTCTATTGACGCAGCACTGAATACCTCTATCAGGAACTCCAATAACCAATATTTCTCGGCTGCATCCATGGGATTGCTGATTCAGGCGATGTCGGTTTATTTCTTCAGCGCATTCCTGAAATCGGCGCCCGAATGGTATCCCGATGGATCAGCCCTCTATTACGCATTAAGTCTTGCTTATTTTACAACGCCCGCGGGCGTCTGGCTGCTTCAGTTCAGCACGCTTACAAAAGCTCTTACATACTACGTCTGGCTCCTTGAGTTGCTCGGTCCCTTGATTATTTTTTCCCCGGTGTATTCAAGACAATGTAGAACGACCGTAATGATTTTATTCATTCTCATGGAGGTTGGATTCATTATTTTTCTTAGAGTGGGCATTTTCCCATTTGTCAGCATCACGTCGCTCATCGCTTTCATACCGGCCAAATTTTGGGACTTGATGTTACAAAAGATTAACACTCAGGAGAGGCGAAATATTCGATTGTACTATAACCATCAACACACTTCTCATAAAAAATTCTGCCTGTTGTTAGAAACCTTCTTACTAATTCCAGACCTTCGGGTAATCGAATCACAAGACAACCCAGTGACTTCTGACGGAAGGACCACGATACTTTGGTTAACTACCGATCAGAAAGGACGCTCGAGTGTAAATATGGATGCCATAATAGAGATCGTGAGGCGTTCGCCTGTTTTCCATCCATTAGCGTGGCTACTTCGTCGACGTACCGTTCGAGTTATCGCTAAACATCTTATTGAGCGGATCGACTCCCACAGGTACTTCATAAGCAGATTAATAGATCGATTTTTTCCATTTAACTCTACAAGCGATTCTGCTACGTGGCTTGGCCAGATCCTGGCTTCATCATTCCTGATAATCATAACTTATTGGAATCTGACCACCCTGCCGCAGATCTCCCTTCCGTTTCCAGCCAGCCTGGTTGCAATTAAAAATAGTTTCCGTTTACATCAGAAATGGGATATGTTTGCGCCCAGCCCCATGAAACTCAATATTTCAATCGCAATTGAGGGAAAGCTAAACGATGGATCGGTGGTTGACGTTTACAACATGAAACAAGGAGAACCGGATTGGGCTAACTTACGAAATGATACTTTCCCTTTCGAGAATTTTCGATGGAGAAAATATTTAGGCAGGATACAGATGAAGAAATTCGAAAAATATCGTCTTTACTACGGTCGATACCTGTGCCGCAAATGGAACCGGAATCGCGACGATCCGCAAAAGCTCAATACTTTTAAGATCTATGCCATCGTTCAAAGAAACTTGCTGGACTCAAAGAAAACTCCAGCAGAAAAAGTTATGATCTGGAACCATCATTGTTTCAAAAAATCAACTTAAACCAGCGGCTGAATACTGCTCGTATCTCAAATTCAGGCACTCGGTGCATAACGGCGCCGGCATCGGGCGTTGCCTGGATCTATCGAATATCCACCGCTCGCGGCGCCTGCAATTGCCGCGATAAGCTGTTGACGGAAACCCGATCGGAACGAGACCGGCGTTGTAGCACTACGCATCCGGTCGTGCACATCTGTTGTCACGGTACTGCCATACTTGAGGCAAAAAACTATATACTACGGGGTGAAATAATAACCCCGAGGAGTCAAGCAATGCGCTCTGCTGCGTTCTGGATGATGGTGACCGCGGTTTCGATTCTGGCCTATATCGGATATTTGGGAAAATTTTACATGTCGAAACCGGAGCCTTGGCCGACCGCAAGCGGCGCGATTCTGTCCAACCGGATTCAAGCGGTTGAAACCGAAGACGGGCAGCAATTCAAGGTCGATATTCGGTATCAATACATGAGCGGGGATTCACTCGTCGAAGGCAATCGGATTATGCCCGCTGAAGTCACCTATTCCTCGCGGGAAAAAGCCGAACGGGTAGCGAACGCCTTTCCGGTCGGAAAAGAAGTCAAGGTTTATGTCAATCCGGTCGAAAAATCGCAACCCGCTGCCGTATTGGTCTGGGAATTCCCGGATGTCCTGAGTCCGGTTGTATTCATTGTCATCGTTCTGGTCGGAAGTTCCATCGTTTTGTATCTACTTTCGGAATATCAGCGCCTGAAAAAATAGCGGCCGCGGTATGATTTCGGCTTACGACAGCCTTCGCTTCAAGCGGCGGGCCGTCATGGACACCGGCCTGTCCGCTCTTATCCGCGTTTTTTGACATGGCGCATGAGCCGCTTGCGTTTTTTGAGCTGTCTCTCGCTCGGATGATTGCGCTGGCCCTGGAAAGGATTGTCGGCCGATTTGAATTCAAGACGGATCGGCACCCCTTCGAGTCCCAGTTTTTCGCGGAAAGTATTGGCCAGATAACGCCGGTAGGACGCCGGCACCGAGCGGGTCTGGTTGCCGTGAATGACCACGGCCGGGGGATTGTGCCCGCCCTGATGGGCGTACTTGAGCTTGATCCGCCGCCCTTGGACCAGCGGGGGCTGATGAGCCAGGGTCGCTTCGGATAAAATCCGGGACAGGTGGGAAGTGGACAGGTCGAGCATCGAAGCCCGGTACAGTTCCGGTATCCGGTCGAACAGATTGCCGACCCCCGTTCCATGCAGCGCTGACAGGAACTGCCTTTCCGCGTACACGATAAAGGGCAGCTTGACGTCCAATTGCCGCTTGACCTTTTCGCGCTGCTCCGGGGACAGGCCGTCCCACTTGTTCAGGCCGATGATCAATGCCCGGCCGGCTTCCAGGATCATCCCGAGCAGTGCGGCATCCTGATCGGTTACGCCTTCACTCGCATCGATCAGATAAATCACGACATTGGCCCGATCAATCGCCTGCATCGATTTGATGACGCTGAATTTTTCGATTCCTCCGGAGATTTTCGAACGCCGCCGCATTCCGGCCGTATCGATCAGGGTATAGGCGGCCCCGTTACGCTCGAAAGGGATGTACAGGCTGTCGCGCGTAGTTCCCGGCTGATCGAAGACCACGACTCGTTCCTCACCGAGCAGGCGGTTGATCAGGGTAGATTTCCCGACGTTCGGGCGCCCGACCACGGCGATGGCGATTCTTTCTTGATCTCCGGCATCCTGTTCCGGCGTCTCCGGCAGCAGTTCGCCGAGCCGCTCGATCAAGGCGGGAATACCCCTGCCATGGGCAGCCGTGATCAGCACGGGCGGGCCGAGCGCCAAGGCGTGGAACTCGGTTCCTGCGGTTGAGGGATCCAGTCCGTCCACTTTATTCGCGATCAGAATGACCGGTTTGTTCGTCTTGCGCAGGTGCCCGGCGATGGCTTCATCGTCCGGGTTCAAGCCGGCCCGGGCGTCCACCAGAAACAAGATCAGGTCGGCTTCGTCGATCGCGTAGCCGATCTGGCGCAGGGCGAGATTGCCGAGTTCTTCCCGGGAATCGCCGAACCCTCCGGTGTCCACCACGAGACAGTCGCGGGTGCCCCGTTTGACCCGGCCGTACTGGCGGTCCCGGGTCAAGCCCGGATAGTCCGCGACCAGGGCATCCCGAGTCCGGGTCAAGCAGTTGAAGAGCGTCGATTTGCCGACATTCGGGCGGCCGACCAGAGCGATTACGGGTAACATGACTTACGGTGACTCAGTCCGAAACCAACGCGGCCAGGGTACCGTCCATCGCGTAGACATACAGCACGTCATCCACGACCAAAGGCTTCGCGACGATCGGGCTGTCCGAGATTTGAACTCTGCCTAGCTGGCGGCCGTCGACTTGCGACAGCCAGTGCAGGTAACCTTCGAAATCACCGATGACGATCGAGTTCTTATAAATTGCAGGGGCGGAAAGACGCCGCTGATGCAGGTCGGTCTGCTTCCACAGCGTGGCACCGTTGCGTTGCTCCAGCGCCCAGACATCGCTGGAATCGTCACTCAGGTACAGATAACTCCAATCTCCGGCCAAGCCTGCATAGGCGGACAGATCCCGGCGCCACCAGATCATCTGCCCATCGCTCACTGAAACCGCGAACACCCCGCCCTGAAAGCTGGCTAGATAAATAACGCCGTCGGAGATCAAGGGATCCGCATCGAGGTCGACCAGCCTTTCGAGTTCGGAACGTCCCTCGGCCATCACGACATTGCTTTCCCATTCGACTTTTCCATCGCCGAGACGCAAGGAAACCAGCTTTCCGCTCGCATACCCTTCGATCACGTGGTCACCCTCGATCACGGGATTCGCGGTTCCCCGGAGACTCAAGGGCGGAACGCTGCGTTCATAGCTCCACAAATGGGTGCCCGTGGATTCCTCGAGCCCGATCAGTCTGCCGTCGACGCTATGGATGACCGCGACATTGTTCTGCGCACGCGGTGTCGCCAAGACCTCGCTGGATACCTGCTGGGTCCAAAGCATGGAACCATCCTCGAGATTCAGCGCGATGACTTCGGCGTCGCTGGTCCCCAGCAATAGCGCGCGTTGCCCGATGCCGGGACCCGCGGAGATCGGTTTTTCGGTATCGCTTTCCCAGGCCAGTTCGCCATTGCTCAGGGTTCTCGCCTGAACCAGTCCCTCGCGGTCGGCGGCGATTATTTTGCCGGCGGTAACCGCGGGAGCCAGTTTCAGATTCATCCCGTCATTGCCGACGCCGATCGTTTCCTTCCAGAGAACTTGGGGTTCAAGTTCCGCGACATATTCGGTCAGTTCATTCGGCGGTTCGGCATTATCCGTTTCCAGCAGAGGATCCATGATGCCGCCCAAGGAATCCGACACGGCTTCCATTGTTTCGCAACCGTAGAGCATGCTTCCGAGCAGTATCAGGACAAAGACCCGTAACCACATCACTGCGCAGGTTCGGGCGCGCGGGGCACCGGCAGGTCTTCCACTTTAAGGTCGAGAAATTTCGAAGTCCGACCCAGTTCGGAAGCTCTCTTATACGCGCTGCGGGCTTCTCGTTCCTGGCCAAGCGCGACATGGGCGTCTCCTTTCAACTCTTCGTAGGCAGCCTCGAATTTGCCGCTGCCCGAGGCACCGAGGCCGTTGATCAGATCCAGGGCCTTGCGGCTCTTCCCCTCGGCGAGCAGAATTC
The DNA here is from genome assembly GCA_022616595.1 of Methylococcaceae bacterium. Lineage (GTDB taxonomy): Bacteria > Pseudomonadota > Gammaproteobacteria > Methylococcales > UBA1147 > UBA1147. The sequence continues at coordinate 7,114 of JAKEEL010000176.1, read as the reverse complement.
TCAGCAATCTCAAGCGCGCGATGTTCTTGATCGAGGCTTCGGACGATCCGGCCAGTACGCTTTCCAGCTCCTTCCGGGCGGATTCCATCTTGCCGCTTTCGACGTGCTGTTTGGCCAGGAAAAAACCCGCATAGACCGCATAGGGTGAATCCGGATACTCGGTTTTGATTCGCTCGCCGAGTTTTACGAGGGAATCGCGATTGGCGCTGTCGACGGCCTGCAGCAATTCTTGAAACAGATCCGATGCCTCGCGCGCCTGCACGTTTTTATTCGTTTGCCATGCATTCCAGCCCAGAATACATCCGATTCCGATCACCAGGCCGAGTACCACCGCGCGGCCGTTTTCAATGAACCATTTCTTGATGGTGTCCAGTTGCTGGTCTTCGGTGTCATAATGAACCACTCTTTCCTCCTTCTCGCGTACCCAAATTTTTTCTTAGAAATTCCGCCGCCTCCGACTGAGCCATGCGCAGCTGCGTGGATTCGCCGCGCAGCGGCTTGACGGCAACGGCCCCGTCAGCAGCTTCGTCCTCCCCGAGTATCAAAGCGTACAGAGCGCCCGATCGGTCGGCCCGTTTGAATTGACTCTTGAATCCTCCGTCACCGCAATGGAGCAGAACCCGCAGCCCCGGCAATGTATCGCGCAATTGTTCCGCGATCGTAAAGGCCGCGAGCCTGGTTTCGCCGCCGGAATGAATCAGGTAAACATCGGCTGCGGAATTTGTTTCGAGCGCATCCGGTATGGAAAGCAATTCGATCAGCCTTTCCATTCCCATCGCAAAACCCACGGCGGCATTGGCTTTGGCGCCGAGTTGCTCGATCAGCAGGTCATAGCGGCCGCCCGCGCATACCGTGCCCTGCGCTCCCAGTTGCTCAGTGACCCATTCAAACACAGTCTTCCCGTAATAATCGAGACCCCTGACCAGACGCGGATTTACCGTATAGTGAACTTCAAGACTGTCGAGCAGGGCCAGTAATTGATTGAAATGATCCTGCGAATCCGCGCCCAGAAAATCCTGTAGCAGGGGGGCGTCCGAGATCACATCCCGCATTTTTGGATTCTTGCTGTCGAGAATCCTCAAGGGATTGCTTTCCAGCCGGCGCAGGCTGTCGTCGTCAAGCTCGGACCGGCGGCTCGTGAAATAACGCACCAATTGTTCGCGATAGCGGTTCCGGTCCGCGGCGGTCCCCAGCGAATTGATCTGCAGTTCGAGTTTCGATTCGATTCCGAACATTCTCCAAAGCCTTCGGCTCAAGAGAATGATTTCCGCATCGATGTCCGGGCCGGGCATCCCGTAGGTCTCGACGCCAAGCTGGTAAAACTGGCGATACCGGCCTTTCTGAGGCCTTTCATGGCGGAACATGGGGCCGAGATACCAGAGCCGAAGTACCTGGTTATGCAGCAGGCCATGCTCGATGCAGGCCCTGAGACAGCCGGCCGTTCCTTCGGGCCTGAGGGTCAGGGAGTCTCCGTTGCGATCGTCGAAAGTGTACATTTCCTTCTCGACGATATCCGTGACTTCGCCGATCGAGCGCCGGAACAGCTCGGTTTTTTCAAGGATCGGCAGGCGAATCTCGAGATAACCATAGGCCGCAAGCGCCTCGCGCAATCGGTTTTCGACGCGCTGCCATAGCGCGGTGCGATCCGGCAGGATGTCATGCATTCCGCGGATCGCTTGAATATTTTCTAGCATTGAAATCAGATTGGGTTCAAGGATGCCGGGAATCCGGATTGACGCGCTCGATTCCGGCCGAATTGCTCAAAAAATTTCGGCTGCCCACCAGAACGAATCGGAATTCAGGCCGGACAAGTTCTGCTCCGCTATTCAGGTAGGTCGCGCAAGGACTCGGCCTCTTTGGAATCCGGAAACTGACCTTCCAACTGCGAGCGATAGCTTTTCGCGGAGGTCGTGTCTCCCAAAGCCTGTTCTATTTTAACGCCGAGCAACAGCGCTTCCGCGCTCGGTGTGGAATGACTCATGTAACGCTGAATAAAAGCTCTGCCGGACATTGGTTTATTGGTGTTGAGGCTGAGTTCGGCCATTGCGAGCAGCGCAGGACTGAAGTCCGGCTGCTGTTTCAAGGCTTCGCGCAGATAATTTTCGGCGTCCTCGAGCCGGCCGGCGCGTTGGGCGCAGATCCCCGCATTCGTCATCGCAACCCAGGGACGTCTGTACAAGGGGGTGCCGATCGCCTTCTTAAAGTGTTCGTCGGCCTCGGCATAGTTGCCCTTGGCGCACAGGAAAACCCCGTAATCGGTCTGTGCGCTCGCGTTTGAAGGTCGAAGACTGACCGCTTGTTTCAGATGACTTTCCCAGAGATTTTTCTGGTCCAGTTTCTGGTACAGGATCGCGATCGAGTGATGGGCCTCGCTATTTCCGGAATCGGCTTTCAGCGCTTCCTTGAAATTTTCCAGTGCCAAATCGTCCTGGCCGCGCTCGAGATATTGCTTGCCGAGGTTGGTATAAACACTGGCCGGGCTTTCTTCCGGGATATCCATCTCGGCATCCTGTTTCGTCAGTGTCGTACACGCGGAAAGACCGAAGCAAAGCAACAGCAGGGGCGCGAACGTGTATTTCATGTTGTCTCCAAAGCGATCTTTTTGGTTCTCCGGGTGCGGTCCTCGACCCGGCCGACCAACTGGCCGCACGCGGCATCGATATCGTCCCCGCGCGTCTTGCGCACCGTCGTGATATAGCCGGATGACATCAATAGTTCCTGGAACCGGGCGATCACCTCGGGATCGGAGCACCGGTAACCGCTTCCCGGAAAGGGATTGAACGGAATCAGATTGATCTTGCAAGGCACCCGGCTCAGCAGCCTGCTCAAAGCCCGGGCTTGCTCCGGCGAATCATTGACTCCAGCGAGCATCACGTATTCGAAGGTGATCTTACGGTGCTTCACGGCCGCGGAATAGTCCCTGCACGCCGGTATCAACTCGGCGAGGGGATACTTCCGGTTGATCGGGACCAGTTGGTCTCTAAGGGCGTCGTCCGGCGCGTGCAGCGAAACGGCCAGGGCCACGTCAATCGTGTCGCGCAAGCGATAAATGGCGGGCACGACCCCCGAGGTGCTCAGGGTTACCCGGCGTTTCGACAGACCGTAGGCCACATCATCCAACATCAGGTCCATCGCGCGCACGACATTGTCGAAATTCAGCAAGGGTTCACCCATCCCCATCAATACGACATTGCTGATCCGTCGAGCGGGTTCGAGCATCGCCGAGGCCATGCGCAACTGCCCGATGATTCCCGCGACGCTGAGATTGCGGTTGAATCCCTGTTTGCCGGTAGCGCAGAACGAGCAGTCGAGCACGCACCCGACTTGCGAGGATATGCACAGCGTTCCGCGGTTTTCTTGGGGAATGAATACCGTCTCGATCCGGTTGCCGGATCCGGCATCGAGCAGCCATTTCCGGGTGCCGTCCCGGGCCGTTCGGTCGAATACGATTCCCGGTGTGCGGATTTCACAGGTCGCCGCGAGTTTTTGCCGCAGATCTTTGCTCAAATTCGACATTTCGCCGAAATCGGCCACGCCCTTCTGATGGATCCACTTCAGCACCTGGGGCGCCCGAAACCGCTGCTCGCCGATTTCGGCGAAAAAAGCCTCCAGGGATTTCTGGTCGAAATCCAGTAGATTGGTACGGCCGGATTCAGTATATGCGAGGACAGATTTCATTTTCGGAGAAGAAGTAGCTGATTTCCTCTTTTGCGGTCTCCGGACCGTCCGAGCCGTGGACGGCATTCCTGTTGACACTGGTCGCGAAATCGGCGCGAATGGTTCCGAGTTCGGCATCCGCCGGATTGGTCGCGCCCATGATGGCCCGGTTCAAAGCAATCGCATTTTCACCCTCAAGAACCTGGATCATGACCGGACCGGAAGTCATGAATTCGACCAGGTCGTCGAAATAGGGACGTTCCTTGTGTATTGCGTAAAATCCTTCCGCCTGTCTCCGGGTCAAATGCAGCATTTTCGCGGCAACGATCTTGAGCCCCGCCTTCTCGAAGCGCCGATAAATCTCCCCGATGAGATTCTTAGCGACCGCATCCGGTTTGATGATTGAGAATGTGCGTTCGATCGCCATCCAGAAAACTCCAACTGATTGAGTAACACCCGTGCATCGTTCACAGCGCGAAATTTCATCCCTCGCAAAACATTGGAAAATTCCACGCGTTCAGAGTGCCCCGGGTGTCCATTTCGTTCAAAAATTCGCGCGTAGTTTACCGATTGATCAACGGACAGGCAATCGAAGCACCGGACTCGCGCCCCGCAGAACCCGCTCACGGGTGCGTTGTCAGACCGAAAAACTTTCCCCGCAGCCGCAGCTGTCCTTGACATTCGGATTATCGAATTGGAAGGCCGCGTTGAGCCCCTGCGTCTGATAATCGACCCGCACCCCGTCGAGAAAGGGCAGGTGCTCGCTGTTCACGACCAGCTTGACTCCGAAGTCTTCATAGACTTGATCGCCGTCCTCGAGCCGGTCGGCGAAATCGATGACATAGGCGAAGCCGGAGCAGCCGGATTTCTTGACTCCGAGCCGAAGCCCGAGCCCGCCGCCGCGTTTGTCGAGTTGTCTTCGAACCTGGGCGGCCGCATTTTCGGTTAGTTGGATTGACATGGCTAATTCTCTAAAAACAGTTAAGACGGATCACCGAAACGTCGGATCTCCCGAGCGATTCGCCGAGGCAGCATGCGTTCCGGACCCGGCTGTTCCGGGAGGCGCCTGTCGGTTCAACGGGCCGCGGCTGTGACTCTTTCACTCGGCAGAATCCGGTACAGGGTGCTCAAAAACCGGTCGATTTCCGCTTCGCTGTTCTCCGGTCCGAGGCTGATTCTGACCGCGCAACTGGCCAGTTCCGCGGGGACTCCCATGGCCAGCAGCACGTGACTCGGTTCGGTGCTTTGACTGGAACATGCAGAGCCGCTGGAAACCGCGATGCCTTTACGATCCAACTCCATGACCATCATTTCCCCCTCGACGCCCGGCACACCGAACATCAGGGTATTCGGCAGGCGTTCGGCGCTTTCCGAAAATATGGTTGCGCCGCGCAATTTTTTCAAGCCCCGTTCGAGCTTTTGTTTGAGCAGAACGAGGGCTTCGGTATTTTTTTTAAGATCGTTCCGCGCAATTTCCGCCGCCGCGCCGAATCCCACGATCGCGGCCACGTTCTCGGTTCCCCCGCGCAGACCTTTTTCCTGCCCGCCGCCGCGCAGCAAGGGTTCGAGCCGAAGCGATTTGTCGATAACCAAGGCCCCGATGCCCTTGGGGCCGCCGATCTTGTGTGCGGACAGAGATAGAAAACTGACCCCCAGGGCATTAAAATCGAGCGGGATCTTGGCCAGCGCCTGAACTCCGTCGCAGTGGATCGGGATGTTTCGCGCGCGCAACCTGTCCGCGATGCCGCGAATATTCTGAATCACACCGGTTTCATTGTTCGCGATCATACAACTCGCAAAGCAGACATCGGTCCTTAGCGCGGCCTCGATCGATTCCTCGCGAACCACACCGCGATCATCGACGCCGAGAGTCGCGACCGGCCAGCCTTGTCGCGCCAAGGCTTTCACCAGCTCGGTCACCGAGGGATGTTCGATCGGACTCACGAGTATCCGCCCGCGCGGGAGACTTTCCGCGAGCCCGCGGATCGCGAGATTGTTCGCTTCCGTACCGCCCGAAGTAAACAAAATCCGCGAGGGTTCGGCGCCGGCCAATGCCGCAACCTGCTCGCGTGCATTCTCGACCGCGTCCCGGGCAATCCGGCCGATTCGGTGAAGACTCGAGGGATTGCCGTAAAAATCGCGGTAATAGGGCAGCATCGCATCGAGAACCCCGGATTTCAACGGGCTCGTCGCATTATAATCAAAATAAATCATCGCTTGGGATACGAGTCATCTGAAATGGATTCGCGGGCTTGTCACCAGGGCTTGAACTCGGGTAAACATTTGAACAGTGACGAACCCAATCGTTCATCGGCCGGACAAAGTGAAAAGCCGAACGTTTAATAGCGGGTCGGACAGGCGTTTCGAGCGGATCAGGTTCCGGTTGCGATCCGCGTCGGGAAATGCACGGGTTGTCTGGCCTGCCGCGCCTGTCTTTCCGCGACGTTCCGAACATATTCCTGCTCGAGCAGATCCTGCAGCGATATATCCGACAGGAACCTGTAAATCTGCTGGCTCAGATCCAACCACAGAAAATGGGTCAGGCAGGGCTGATTGTTCTGGCAGTTCGAGTGACCGCCGCATCGGGTCGAATCCACCACCTCATCGACAGCCGTGATAATATCCGCGACGCTGATCGAATGGACCGCCCGTCCGAGCCGGTAGCCTCCGCCCGGTCCCCTGACCCCGGTCACCATCCCGGCCTTGCGTAAACGCGCAAACAGCTGTTCCAGATAGGACAGCGAAATGGTCTGGCGTTCCGCGATGTCGGTCAATGTCACCGGTTTCTGGTGACTGTGGTAAGCAAGGTCCAGCATCGCCGTCACGGCATAGCGACCTTTAGTGGTTAAGCGCAACTTTTAATCTCTTCTCAATTCGCTATTTAAAAGACTCACTATACCCCAGCGCTGTCTTTTACCCAAAAATTATTTCTGACAGGGTGATCACGGAATCTGACCAAGTAGAATGAAAGAAGCACTCCGCGCTGCAAAATTCGGCGCCCGGATCTGGTCGGCGATCCGCGGGCACCGTTTAGATTACCGGTGATTTCGGGTTAAGATAAGGAGAATGACTCGGAACCGGATGCGAAGATCAGACGGAAATGTCGCCCTATTCGGGAAAACAACAACTGGCGTTTAAAAACCGTCTCGGCGCAAGCTGGCGGGATCTTGCACTGTATTTCGATATTCCGGCCGCATTGCAGGGCTGTTTCGAGCACGGTGACGAAGCGCGCCAGATCTGGCAATGGCTGTATGAACGAGGCAGATTGCATGAACTGCCCGAGGCGCTGCGTTACATCGATCGGGAAGACATTGTCATCGGAATTCTGGATCCGATTCCGGTCCCGTTAACGGAAACAAAAGCAAATTGGACGGGTTCGCCGTTTCCGGGGCTGCGTGATTTCACCGAAGATGAAGCGGCGATTTTTTTCGGGCGGGAGCGTGAAACTTCGGCCCTG